>JBFHKK010000169.1:0-6108 GCA_041595475.1 Pseudomonas sp.
AAGTTCGAGGCTTATTGATTCGGCTGGAACTCCATTCGGACAGCAGCCGGCCAGAGCTTGAAGCAGGGAAACCTGCTTCTTGGCTAACGATACTGTCGAAAATCCTTGGTTAATTGCCGCGACCATTTACCCATTACTGGCACCGGCACCAAGACCAATGACGATGAGTTGGTGCTGCTGGAGTTGACGCCGTGCTCAAGCCAGCCAAGAGCTAGTCAGTAGAGCACTCAATCTTTGGGGTGTTCCAGGCGCTCGAGGTAGGCGCTGCGAATCTCCTCGATGCGCCCGCTCTGCGCCATCTCTTGCAAGACTTCACTCAGGCGCGGCACCAGGGCCGCGTGCTGGCGGTGCAGGTAGTGATAGAGGGGCTCTTGCGCGAGGATCTGATCGCTTACGACGATGTCGCTCGCGCCCAGGCTCTTGATGGCGGCCAGACCGTTCACCCTGGGGATGACCGCGACTTGGACCCGGCCTTTCTGCAGCATCAGGATGGACTGGGGAAAATGGGTCACGCTCTGGCAGGGGAGCTTGTGCGCCGCCAGATGTTTCTCCACCACTCGGGAGCCCTTGACGCAGACCAGCTGCAGGCCCGCCAGGTCTTCCCAGCGCTCAATCCCCGGCGCGCCGTTTATGCGGAAGGCCGCGACTTCGACCCTGTTGATGGCTACCGGCACGCGAATCAGCTGCTCATGCTCCTGCTCCATCCCGGCGATGCGCGAGACTTCGCCATCCACCTGGCCCGAATTGGCCAGCCATAGGGAGCGGACGTTGGGCACGCGGCGGATGTCCAGCGCATAGCCCAATCGCTGGTAGGCCTCGCTCAGGACTTCGACCGAGATGTCCTGGATCGGCGAGTTCTCGCTGGTCGACAGGACAACGGCCTGATGGCCCTGAACCAGCCCGGCAAGGCCCGCCAGCAGCAGCCCTAGCCAGCGCCAGGTGCTGAGCACGGAGGACGGTCGGGTGGAATATGCAATCTGACCAGGGAGCGAACTGCGCATGATCTGAGCGACCTGTGGATGCTGTCTGGGCGGTAGCCGGGCTTCTTCTCGCATCGGGCCGTTGCCGAACGCCCCGGCCAAGCCTAACGCCTTTGCCGGCGTCTGGGCAGGCTTTCGGCAGCGCCAGGACCGGTGGCTTTTTTCCGAGCCTCCGCTAGCATGGGCCGCTTCTTTCAATGCTCACCCGCACTTGGACGTCTGTTGTGGCGCGTCGCCGGGTGATCCAACAGGGCAGAGCCTCCCATGAAAAGCGTACGTTGGCTGGGCGTATTGGGTTTGCTGGTCGTGGCAACCGCGCTGGCGGGCTTCTGGCCCTACCGTGCGGCGCTTTTTCCCGACACCGCCCAGCAGGCCCAGGCCCTGGCGCGGCTGAAGGATGCGCTGACCTTCGTTCCGGCCAGCGACCAGGTCGGCCCTGCGGTGCTGGTGTTCCACGGCTGTTCCGGGCAGACCCCGGGCTTCGTCGAGCATGTCAGTGGCTGGCTGGGCGCCGCGGGCTATCACCTGTTGTTCGTCGACAGCCTCAAGGCCCGCGGCATCGCCCTCGAGGATTACGCGCCTGTGTGCGCCGGCAAGCGGCTGTGGGGCAATGAGCGGGCCGAGGATGTGTTCGCCGCCCTGGGCTTGCTCGAGCACTACCCGCTGGCCGACCGCCAGCGCTTGGCGCTGCTGGGCTACTCCCACGGCGGCTGGAGCATTCTCGATGCCCTCAGTCAGGCCGGCGAACAGCCCCCGGGTGCGCCTCAGGCCGCGGCGCTGGCCGGGGTCAGAGGCGTGATCACCTACTATCCCTTCTGCGGCTTTCCCGCCCGCCATGGGCAGAGTGGGGTGGCGTTGGACACGCCGCTGCTGATGTTCCTCGCCGGCGCCGACAGCGTGGTGGATCCGCGCGCCTGCCTGAAGGCCGCCGGCGACTTCGCCAGCCAGCCGCTGGACATCCGCCAGTTCGCCGGCGCCGAGCATGTCTTCGACCAGCCCAGCCGGCTCAACAGCCAGGTGCCGGCCTTCGCCCGCGCCGCCGAGATGCAGGCGCGAGCTTTCCTGCGCGAGCACCTGGTCGCTGCGGCGTTGGAGGCAAAGCCCTAGGCCTGCGTTCGACCCGCGGGGCCGCCTCCCAGGAGCAGCGCGCAGTGTCCACGCCGCCGAGGGCCATTTTGAACAAGCCGCCCGTCCGGTCGAAGGGCATAAACCGGTTTACCGGTGGTACTTGCGCCGGGTCTCGGCAAAGGCATTGGTGCCCAGCCAGCGCCACAGGCTTTGCGCGTCCTGCGCGCGGCCGTATATGCGCACCTTGCGGCTGCTCAGCACTTCGCTTGGGGTGCGTTCCCCCGCCCACACCTCGGTGAGGGCGCGCACCGTGGCATCCACCACCAGGGTCGCCTCGCGCCCCGGGTCGTTGTGGCACAGGTCCGCCGCGCCGCGTTCGACCACCAGCCACCAGTTCTCCTCGCCCGGGTGAGCATCGCGGAACCTGAACTGGATGACCACCGGGCAGGACGGAAACGTCTCGAGTCGGACGAAGCGGCGCACATCCCACATCAACAGGCCGGCGTCGAGCTCATCGTCGCGCAGGGAAGCGCCGATCCACTGTGCGCCCCAATGACCGAGGGCCATGATGATCGGCCGCAAATCCTCACCGGCCGCCGTCAGGTGGTACTCCCAGCTGCTGCCCTGGATCGTGCGCCGGATCACGCCGATTTCTTCTAGGTGCCGAAGGCGCTGGGTCAGCAGACTGGTGGACATCCGCGGTACGCCGCGGTGCAGGTCGTTGAAGCGCTTGCTGCCGCACAAGAGTTCGCGCACCAGCAGGGGCGTCCAGCGGCTGCACAGTGCCTCGGCACCTCGCGCGACCGTGCAGAACTGGCCGTAGTTGTGGTCCATCGACAGGGCTCCTGGGAAACAACACTTCAGATTCTGGACTAGTTGCGCGATTAAACCAGGCGCAGGCTGGGATCATGGGTTCACCGTCAAGAGGAGAACGACCATGAGCATGATTGCGATCATCCAGCGCCCGCCGGTGTTGCTCGACCGCCAGGCCACCTTGGCTCGGGCCCTGGAGTCGGTCGCCGAGGCCGCGGCCGCCGGCGCCGAGTTGGTGGTACTGCCGGAGCAGTTCATCCCCGGCTATCCCTCGTGGATCTGGCGGCTGGCGCCCGGCCGCGACGGGGTGCTGGTGGGGCAGTTGCATGAACAGCTGCTGGCCAACGCTGTGGATATCGCCCGGGGCGATCTCGAGCCTTTGTCTGAAGCCGCTCGCCAGCACGGCCTGACCATCGTCTGCGGCCTCAACGAGTGCGACAGCCGCCGTGGCGGCGGCACGCTGTACAACAGCGTGGTGCTGCTCGGTGCGGACGGCACGCTGCTCAATCGGCACCGCAAGCTGATGCCGACCAACCCAGAGCGCATGGTGCATGGCCTGGGCGACGCCGCCGGCCTGCGGACGGTCGACACGCCGGTTGGCCGGCTTGGCACGCTGATCTGCTGGGAGAGCTATATGCCGCTAGCGCGCTATGCCCTGTATGCAGAGGGCGTTCAGGTCTATGTGGCGCCCACGTACGACAGCGGCGAAGGCTGGCTGGCTACCCTGCGCCACATCGCGCTCGAGGGCCGCTGCTGGGTCCTGGGCAGCGGCACTGTGCTGCGTGGCAGCGATATTCCCGAGGGCCTGCCCGGCCGCACGCAGCTCTTCCCCGACCCGCTCGAATGGATCAACGATGGCGACTCGGTGGTGATCGATCCCCAGGGCCAGATCGTCGCCGGGCCGCTGCGCCGCGACTGCGGCATTCTCTACGCGAAGATCGACAGCGCCCGGGTGGCGCCGGCACGCCGCGCCCTGGACGTCTGCGGCCACTACGGACGCCCGGATATCTTCGATCTGCAGGTGCGGCGCACCCCATTTCCGGCGGCGCGCTTCATCGACCAGTGAGCCGTGACAGGGTCCGGGCATCCCGTCCTGGCCACCCACAGGAGAACACCTATGAACAGTCAGCAGACTTACCAGGGGCAGTGCTTTTGCGGCGCGGTATCGTTCACCGTCAGCGGCGAGCCGGTCGCCATGGGTTACTGCCACTGTCAGTCATGCCGTCAGTGGTCGGCCGGCCCGGTCAATGCCTTCAGCCTCTGGCCGCCACAAGCCCTCCGGGTGACCCAGGGTGAGCAACACATTGGCCAGTACGAAAAGACCGCGCAGAGCAGGCGCCAGTGGTGCACGCGCTGCGGCGGCCACTTGTTCACCGAGCACCCTGGCATGGGCCTGGTCGATGTCTATGCTGCGCTGCTGCCGCGGCTGGTCTTCAGCCCCAGCGTCCATGTGCACTATCAGGAGGCCGTGCTGCGGATAAAGGATGGCTTGCCAAAGTGGCAGGACCTGCCCGCAGAGATGGGCGGATCGGGCGTCAGCCTGGACGAGTAACCGCACGGCTTCGTGTCGCCAGAGCATGGGCCGCTGGCCGGGCGGGCGACTGAAGCGTCGCAGGCCGCTCTCCCCAGCCAGTCGCTGGGGCTGTGCACGAAACAGCCCGCCAGCCCGCGGCAATGGGTCGTTCAGGTCATCTTGGCCGCAACTGACCATTCGCGTGGCAATGCCTGGGACGGATGCGCCGCTGGCTCAGTCGCAGGGCCGGCCGACCCCGCGCAGCGAGCGCTTGAAGAACTGCAGGCGGTAGCCGTCCGCCGCCGCCTGCCGGCACAGGCCGCTGTTGTAGCGGCGGTAGTCGGCGATCAGCACCGCCTTGCCCTGCTGGCGGAACAGCCGGTAGGCGTCGCATTCGTTGTACTGGTAGCAGCTCTCGTTGATCGCGAAATCGAAGGCATCGACCAGTTGCGGCAGCAGTTCCACGGCATTCTTCAGGCCCACCGCCAGGTCGCGACGATGCGCCTCCTGGGCCAGCCAGCGGTTGAAGTCGAGCTGGTCGGCGGCGCTCAGCTGCAGGCCGTTGGGGTTGCCGTAGGCGTCGACGTTGTCCGGGTCGACACCGTGGCAGCCCTTGCTCACCGCCAGGTCCAGGCGCTTGGCCAGCAGCGCGCGCACGTCGGCGCGGCGGATGTCCAGGTAGCGCTCGCCGGGCCAGTCGGCCAGGGGCGCGCCCAATGCGTCGGCGGGGAAGTCGACGGCGTCCGGGCGCCAGTCCTCCCAGGTGCCGGCGCTGAAATAGCAGATGACGATGCGGCCGATGCCGGTGAGATCGCCGATGGTGGCGGCCGGGGTGTCGAACAGGTCGATGTCGTAGAGCTGGCGATCGGGCTTCTGCAGCTTGCCGTCCAGCTGCATGTGCCAGCTCACCTGGCTGGGGACCACCAGGGGGGTGGCGCTGGCCGGCAGCAGGCCGAGGCCGGCGAACAGGAACAGGCTGAGGAAGATCCGCTTCATGCAACAGTACCCCCGGGCGGGCCGTATGGCCGCACTGCGGGCCCGGGGTATCCGGGCCGCCTGGCTCTGAGGGTAGATCGTGGGGCGGCCGTCTGCCCGGTACTGTGTCACGAATATGGCGCCAAATTTTTATGGCGCCATTGCGGTCAGCGCTCGGCCAGCAGTTCGCGGCCGCGCTTGACCGCCGCGCGCACCTGGTTGGGAGCGGTGCCGCCGATGTGGTCGCGGGCCTTGACCGAGCCTTCCAGGGTCAGCACGGCGAACACGTCCTGCTCGATCTGGTCGCTGAACTGGCGCAGCTCCTCGAGACTCATCTCGGCCAGGTCCTTGCCGGCCGCTACGCCGTATTTCACCGCATGGCCGACGATCTCGTGGCAGTCGCGGAACGGCAGGCCCTTGCGCACCAGGTAGTCGGCCAGGTCGGTGGCGGTGGAGAAGCCGCGCAGCGCCGCCTCGCGCATGATCGCGCGCTTGGGCTTGATCGCCGGGATCATGTCGGCGAAGGCGCGCAGGCTGTCGCGCAGGGTGTCGGCGGCGTCGAACAGCGGTTCCTTGTCTTCCTGGTTGTCCTTGTTGTAGGCCAGCGGCTGGCCCTTCATCAGGGTCAGCAGGCCGGTCAGGGCACCGAATACCCGGCCGGTCTTGCCGCGCACCAGCTCGGGAACGTCGGGGTTTTTCTTTTGCGGCATGATCGAGCTGCCGGTGCAGAAGCGATCCGGCAGGTCGATAAACTGGAAC
>JBFHKK010000170.1:0-6107 GCA_041595475.1 Pseudomonas sp.
GCACCTGATTCGCAAGGAAATGAAACAGTATCGAATGGAGCCCGGGCGCGAGTGGCGGGTACCCGAAGGGCATTATTTCATGATGGGCGACAATCGGGATAACTCCAACGACAGCCGCTACTGGAACGACGCGCGCATCCCCGGCGAGCGCCTGGGCATGGTGCCGGACCGCAATATTGTGGGCAAGGCCTTTGCCGTCTGGATGAGTTGGCCCGACCCGAAGCTGAGCCATTTGCCGCACTTCTCCCGCGTCGGCCTGATTCACTGACACGCCTTATACTGTGATGCGTCGCGTGTCGCTTCGGCGCAGTCGCTATACATGAGCTGCTCATGGCCGTTGGTCAACCCCATTAATGCACATTGGGGGCACAGATGACATTCGCAGGTTCGCAACGCGGGCTCTCGCTACTGAGTTGGCTGGTCGTGCTGGGAGTGGTGGCATTCCTGGCCAGCACCGCCTTCAAGATGCTGCCGCACTATTTCGACTACATGTCGCTGCGCAAGATCATCACGTCGGTGGAAACCGAGTCCAACATGGATATCCGCACCGTGGGCGACTTCTATGGCCACGTGAGCCGAGGCATGGAGGTCAACAGTATCCGCGACCTGGACTTGCGCGAGGTGCTGGCGGTCAAGGTGGAAAACAATGAATTCAAGGTTCACCTGAAATATGAGAAGCGCGAGCCGCTGATCGAGAACCTCGACCTGGTGGCGCGTTTCGACAAAGAATTCCGCGTGCGCATGCCGTGAGTGCTTCCTTGGGGCGTCTGGAGCGCCAGCTCGGGTATGAGTTCAAGGACCAGGAGCTGCTGCTCCTGGCGCTCACCCACCGCAGCTTCGCCGGGCGCAACAACGAGCGCCTGGAGTTTCTCGGCGATGCCATCCTCAATTTTGTCGCCGCTGAGGCGCTGTTCGAGCGTTTTCCCCAGGCCCGGGAAGGTCAGCTGTCGCGTCTGCGCGCCCGCTTGGTGAAAGGCGAGACCCTGGCCGTGCTGGCCCGGGGCTTCGACCTGGGTGAGTACCTGCGCCTCGGCTCCGGCGAGCTCAAGAGTGGCGGCTTTCGCCGTGAGTCGATCCTCGCCGACGCGCTCGAGGCCCTGATAGGGGCTATCTATCTGGACGCCGGCATGGATGCGGCCCGCGAACGCGTGCTGGCCTGGCTGAGCGATGAGCTCGATGGCCTGACCCTGGTCGACACCAACAAGGACCCGAAGACGCGCCTGCAGGAGTTCCTGCAGTCGCGCGCCTGTGAACTGCCGCGCTACGAGGTGGTGGACGTCCAGGGCGAACCGCACTGCCGGACATTCGTGGTCGAGTGTCAGGTTAGCCTATTGAACGAGAAGACCCTGGGGCAGGGGGCCAGCCGGCGCATCGCCGAGCAGGTCGCCGCGGCAGCCGCCCTGATCGCCCTGGGTGTGGAGAATGGCAATGACTGATTCATCTGCAACACGCTGTGGCTATGTCGCCATCGTCGGCCGGCCCAACGTGGGCAAGTCGACGTTGCTCAACCACATCCTCGGCCAGAAGCTGGCGATCACCTCGCGCAAGCCGCAGACCACCCGCCACAACATGCTCGGGATCAAGACCGAGGGCGAGGTGCAGGCCATCTACGTCGATACCCCGGGTCTGCACAAGAACAGCGAGAAAGCCCTCAACCGCTATATGAACAAGAATGCCTCGGCGGCGTTGAAGGACGTCGACGTGGTGATCTTCGTGGTCGACCGCACCCGCTGGACCGACGAGGACCAGATGGTCCTGGAGCGCGTGCAGTACGTGCAGGGCCCGGTGATCCTGGCGGTCAACAAGACCGACCGGATCGAGGAAAAGGCCGAGCTGATGCCGCATCTGGAGTGGCTGGCACAGCAGCTGCCCAACGCCGAGATCGTGCCTATCTCGGCACAGCACGGGCACAACCTCGACACCCTGGAGAAGCTGGTGGGCGAGCGCCTGCCCGAGGGCGTGCACTTCTTCCCGGAAGACCAGGTGACCGATCGCTCCAGCCGCTTCTTTGCCGCCGAGCTGGTGCGCGAGAAGATCATGCGCCAGCTCGGCGCCGAGCTGCCTTACCAGATCACCGTGGAGATCGAGGAGTTCAAGCGCGAAGGGCGCATCCTGCACATCCATGCGCTGATCCTGGTCGAGCGCGACGGGCAGAAGAAGATCATCATCGGCGACAAGGGCGAACGGATCAAACGCATCGGCCAGGAGGCGCGCAAGGACATGGAGGTGATGTTCGACTCCAAGGTCATGCTCAACCTCTGGGTCAAGGTCAAAGGCGGCTGGTCGGACGACGAGCGCGCCCTGCGCTCGCTGGGCTACGACGACATCTGAGCCGCCTGCGGGCGCGTCCTTTCGCCCGCCACCGCGAGTAGCCAACGCTCATGCTTGCACTCAGCCAGCCCGCCTATGTCCTGCACAGCCGCGCCTACCGCGAGAGCAGCGCGCTGGTCGACTTCCTCACGCCCCAGGGCCGTTTGCGCGCCGTGCTGCGCGGGGCGCGGGGCCGGGCCGGCACCCTGGCTCGGCCCTTCGTGCCGCTGGAGGCGGAGTTTCGCGGGCGTGGCGAGCTGAAGAACGTCGGCCGCCTGGAGGCCGCCGGCATTCCCAATCTGCTCGGTGGCGAGGCGCTGTTCAGCGGCCTGTACCTGAATGAACTGCTGATCCGCCTGCTGCCGGCGGAAGATCCCCATCCGGCCGTCTTCGAACACTATGCGCTGACGCTGCAGGCCCTGGCCCAGGGGCGGCCACTGGAGCCCCTGCTGCGCGCCTTCGAGTGGCGCCTGCTCGACCAGCTGGGCTATGGTTTCGCCTTGGACCTAGACTCTCTCGGCCAGCCGATCGCCGCCGGCGGGCTCTATCGCCTGCAGGTCGATGTGGGACTGGTGCCGGTCGGGCAGTTGCAACCGGGGACTTTCCAGGGCGCCGAGCTGCTGGCCATGGCCCAGGCCGACTGGAGTGCGCCCGGCGCCCTGGCCGCCGCCAAGCGCCTGATGCGCCAGGCCCTGGCGCCCCATTTAGGCGGTCGACCGCTGGTCAGCCGCGAGTTATTCATGACGCTCAAGGAGCCACCGCGTGACTGATGCCAATCGAATTCTGCTGGGTGTGAACATCGACCATGTGGCGACCCTGCGCCAGGCCCGTGGCACGCGCTACCCGGACCCGGTGAAGGCCGCCCTGGACGCCGAGGAGGCCGGCGCCGACGGCATCACCGTGCACCTGCGCGAGGATCGCCGGCATATCCAGGAGCGCGACGTGCGGGTGCTCAAGGAGGTGCTGCAGACGCGGATGAACTTCGAGATGGGGGTCACCGAGGAGATGCTCGCCTTCGCCGAGAGCATCCGTCCCGAACACGTCTGCCTGGTGCCGGAGACCCGGCAGGAGCTGACCACCGAGGGTGGCCTGGATGTGGCCGGGCAGGAGGCGCGGATTCGTGCGGCGGTAGAGCGCCTGAGCAAGATCGGCTGCGAGGTGTCCCTGTTCATCGACGCCGAGGAGCGGCAGATAGAGGCGGCCAAGCGGGTCGGCGCGCCGGCCATCGAGTTGCACACCGGGCGCTATGCCGATGCCGAAACCCCGGTCGAGGCGGCCAAGGAGCTGGCGCGGATTCGCGACGGCGTGGCCTGCGGCCTGGCTCATGGTCTGATCGTCAATGCCGGTCACGGCCTGCACTACCACAACGTCGAGCCGGTGGCGGCGATTGCCGGGATCAACGAGCTGAATATCGGCCACGCGCTGGTGGCGCACGCCTTGTTCGTCGGCTTCAAGCAGGCGGTGGCGGAGATGAAGCAGCTGATAGTCGCGGCGGCCAATCGCGGCTAGATCACCCTACGGCTTGCGGGCGATCAGCACGGCGCGGGTCGGCGCCGGCAAGCCTTCGATTGTGCGGCTGTGGTCGGCCGGGTCGAGGAATTCCGGCAGCGACTGGAAGCGCATCCAGTCGGTGGCCCGTTGCTCCTGTACCGAGGTGGTGCTGACGTCGACGCAGCGCACCTCGGTAAAGCCGGCGCGGCGCAGCCACAGTTCCAGCGCCGCTACCGAGGGCAGGAACCAGACGTTGCGCATCTGCGCGTAACGGTCTTCCGGTACCAGCACCTGCTGGGCATCGCCTTCCACCACCAGGGTCTCCAGCACCAGTTCGCCGCCCCTGACCAGACAGTCCTTGAGGTCGAGCAGGTGGTCGATCGGCGAGCGCCGATGATAGAGCACGCCCATGGAGAAGACCGTGTCGAAGCCCTGCAGCTTGCCGGGCAGCTCCTCGAAGGCCAACGGCAGGTGCCAGGCCGGCAGCTCCGGCAGGTAGTGTTTGATCGCCAGGAACTGGCAGAGGAACAGCCAGTTGGGGTCGATGCCGACCACGCTGTCGGCACCGGCTCCGAGCATGCGCCACATGTAGTAGCCGTTGCCGCAGCCGACATCCAGCACGCGCTTGCCGTCGAGGTCGAGGTAGGGGGCGACGCGCTGCCATTTCCAGTCCGAGCGCCATTCCGTATCGACGTGCACGCCGAACAGCTGGAAAGGCCCCTTGCGCCAGGGGATCAGTCCGCGCAGGGCCTTCTCCAGGGCGGCGCGGCTGGACTCGTCACAGGGGCCATCGAGGTCGAAGTGCTGGCGCAATTCCCACTGCTCGGCATTCAGCTCAGGCAGCGCCTGCACCGCGCCGTACCAGCGCTGCAGGTCGCCGTGACCGATCGCCAGCTTGGCGTCGATCTGTCCGGGCAGGTCGGCGGACCAGTCCTGCAGAGGGGTGCCCGCCAGTTTTTCCTGCAGGGCGTCGAGATCGAGACGATTGATCATGGCAGGGCAATCAGCGAGGCGAAGTTCAGGCACTGGAACCAGGGCACCACCTGGCTGAAACCGGCGGCCCGCAGACGCTCGCGGTGCTGCTCGAGGCTGTCGGGCAGCATCACCTTCTCGATGGCGCTGCGTTTCTGGGCGATCTCCAGCTCGCTGTAGCCGTTGGCACGCTTGAAGGCGATGTGCAGTTCGCCCAGCAATTCGTGCGCGTCGCTGTCTTCGAAGCGCAGCTTCTCCGAGAGGATCAGCGCGCCCCCGGGCAGCAGCGCCTGACGGATGCGGGCAAGCAGACCCAGGCGCTGTTCGGGCGGGATGAATTGCAGGGTGAAGTTGAGGGCGACCAGCGAGGCCGGCTGCAACTCCAGGGCGAGAATGTCGGCCTCGATCACCTCGACCGGCAGCAGCTCCTGGAACATGGCGTCCTGGGCATGCAGGTATTCGCGGCAGCGTTCGACCATGGCGCCGGAGTTGTCCACCGCGATCACCCGGCAGTCGGCGATCTGCACATGGCGGCGCAGCGCCTGGGTCACGGCGCCGAGGGAGGCGCCCAGGTCGTACAGCACGCTGTGCGGCTGAGCGAAGCGTCCGGCCAGTACGCCGATGTTCTCGACTATGGTCGGGTAGCCGGGTACCGAACGCTTGATCATGTCGGGGAATACCCGCACCACGTCCTCGTTGAAGACGAAGTCCGGCACCTGGGCCAGGGGTTGGGCGAAGAGACGGTCGGGGGGCTGGCGCACAGCTATTCCAGGATGGTGGCCGAGGGCGGCATTTTACCTGAGATGCCGCCTTGGCCAAGCTCTGCGCTTGCGCTTAACCGCTAACCAGCGATTCAGCGCGCACTTGCTTGTTACGGAATCAACTGCTCGGAAATGAACTCCCCGGCGCCCTGCAATGGTCCCAGCGGATTGCGTTTGATCTCCACCTGCCGGATGTTCGGCTCGCCGTTGCTGACCTTGTGCACCAGCTTGTCATCGATCAGCACGAACACCGCGCGGAAGGCCCAGCCCTGAAGTTCTCGGCGCTTGCGGAAATTGAAGGCGTCGGCCCAGAAGCTGCCGACCCTCTGGGTGTCGGTCTTGTTGAACTCGAACGCGTAGGCCATGCACCTGTCCTTGGCTTCCAGGCATTGCACCAGGCCGTCGGGCAGGTACTCGATGGGCACGTTGGGCTGGATGAACATCATCCGCACGTCGATGAACGAGAGCATCTTACCGTTGCCCTGGGCCAGGGGATCGAAGCCCAACTCGAACAGCTCGGATCGGCTGGTCACGCCGGGTACGGCCTGCGAGTAGCGAATCTCCGCGTCCAGA
>JBFHKK010000171.1:0-6098 GCA_041595475.1 Pseudomonas sp.
AGATCACCGAGCCGTACTCACCGACGCCGCGGGCGAAGGCCAGCGAGAAGCCGGTCAGCCAGGCCGGCAGCAGGGCCGGCAGCAGCACGTGGCGCAGGGTCTGCCAGGGACGCGCGCCGAGGCAGGCGGCGGCCTCCTCGACCTCGCGGGGGATGTCCGCCAGCACCGGCTGCAGGGTGCGTACCACGAACGGCAGGGTGACGAAAGTCAGCGCCAGGGTGATGCCCAGCGGGCTGTAGGCGATCTTGAAGCCCAGCGCGGCGGCCCACTGGCCGATCGGCCCGCTCGGTGCGTAGAGCGCGGTCAGGGCGATGCCGGCCACCGCGGTGGGCAGGGCGAAGGGCAGGTCGATCATCGCCTCGATCACCTTGCGCCCGGG
Organism: Pseudomonas sp.; assembly: GCA_041595475.1. GTDB lineage: Bacteria > Pseudomonadota > Gammaproteobacteria > Pseudomonadales > Pseudomonadaceae > Aquipseudomonas. The sequence goes on from JBFHKK010000171.1 coordinate 380, forward strand.
AAAGCGGTAACGCACCAGCACCCAGGCCAGCAGCGCGCCTATGACGCCGTTGAGCAGCGCGGCGCCCAGGGCAGTGGAGAAACTGAGCTTGAGCGCGGCCAGCACCCGCGGGGCGCTGACTATGGCCCAGAACTCACTCCAGGTCAGCTGGGCGGCATGCAGGAAGAGCGCGGCCAGGGGAATCAGCACCAGCAGGCTGAGGTACACCAGGGTGTAGCCCAGGGTCAGGCCGAAGCCGGGAATCACGGGGGAGGTACGGCGCAACATGCGGGTCACTCTCGAGCGGGTTGTGCGAATTCGGCTAATGGCAAGGCCGCGCCCCGAGGGCGCGGCCGGCCAGGTCACTGGATTTGATAGATCTGGTCGAAGACCCCGCCGTCGTTGAAGAACTTCGGCTGCGCGCTCTTCCAGCCGCCGAACTGGCCGTCGACCGTGACCAGCTCGAGGTCGGCGAACTGCCCCGCGTACTCGGCCGCCACCGCCGGGTCACGCGGGCGGTAGAAGTTCTTCGCGGCGATGCGCTGGCCTTCGGCGCTGTACAGGTAGCCCAGGTAGGCCTCGGCGACTTCGCGGGTGCCCTTGCGCTCGACGTTCTTGTCGACCACCGCCACCGGCGGCTCGGCCAGAATCGACAGCGAGGGGGCGATGATCTCGAAGTTGTCGCCGCCTTCCTCCTTCAGCGCCAGGTGCGCCTCGTTCTCCCAGGCCAGCAGCACGTCGCCGATCTGGTTGTTGACGAAGGTGATGGTCGAGGCGCGGGCGCCGGTATCCAGCACCGGGACGTTCTTGTAGAGCTTCTCGACGAAGGCCTGGGCCTGCTCCTCGCTGCCGTAGTGACGCTGGGCGAAGGCCCAGGCGGCGAGGAAATTCCAGCGCGCGCCGCCGCTGGTCTTGGGGTTGGGGGTGATCACCTCCACGCCCGGCTTGACCAGGTCGTCCCAGTCCTTGATCTGCTTGGGATTGCCCTTGCGCACCAGGAACACGATGGTCGAGGTGTAGGGGGTGCTGGCCTGCGGCAGGCGGCTCTGCCAGTCCTCGGGCAACAGCTTGCCGAGGCGATGGAGCTCGTCGATGTCGCCGGCCAGGGCCAGGGTCACCACGTCGGCGCGCAGGCCGTCGATCACCGCCCGGGCCTGTTTGCCGGAGCCGCCGTGGGACTGCTGAACCTGCACCGCCTCGTGGCCCAGGGCCTGCCAGTGACGGTTGAATGCCTGGTTGTACTCGGTGTAGAGCTCACGGGTCGGGTCGTAGGACACGTTGAGCAGGGTTTGACTGGCGACCGCTGGGCCGGCGATCAGGGCGCTGGCGAGGGCAGCCAGGGCAAAACGACGAATGGACATGGTGCAGCTCCTAAGCAAGAAATGGTGTTGACGCGGATGTGGCTCGGTACGGTCAGCTACGCATTCGCGGGCGACATCGGCAGCCTGGATACGGCTTCATGCGGTGGCCCTCCTCAGGGCTGGTGCTGGAATGATGGGGGACGTCGGGTCGGCGTTGCTTGGTGCCTTTGCCCTGAACGTGGAGCGCATCCTAGAGGCCGGCCGTTATTCTTTCAAAGAATAGTTAATTCCATGCTTATTACTTTTCTACCAGGCATTCCATCGCAGATAGCCCTAGCCAATTACGCACAAATGGAATAAGCAAATGTTTATATATTCTTTTATGTTCTCTATCCGCCGCCCCTAGACTGCAGCCCAGCACTGCGTCGGAGGCATTCCCATGGGCAATGAAAAGCTGCGTCACCTGATAGTCCCGGGCTGGCAGGGCTCGCCGGCCGAACACTGGCAGAGCCATTGGCAGCGCAGCCTCGACCACAGCGCGCGGGTCGAGCAGCGCGACTGGCTGCGACCGCGCCGGGTCGACTGGGTCGAGCAACTGCAGCGCAGCATCGCCGCCGACCCGCGGCCGACCCTGCTGATCGCCCACAGCCTGGGCTGCATCACGCTAGCGCACTGGGCGGCCCAGGCGCCGGCGGCCTTACTCTCGCGGGTGCGCGGAGCCCTGCTGGTGGCGCCGGCCGATGTCGAACGGGCCGAGTGCCCGGCGCCGCTGCGCGATTTCGCGCCCATTCCCCGCGCCGGCCTGCCCTTCGCCAGCCTGCTGATCGGCTCGGACAGCGACCCGGCCGCCAGCGCCAGCCGGGCGCTGGAGCTGGCCGCCGACTGGGGCAGCGAGGTGGAGATTCTGGCCGGCGCCGGCCATATCAACGTGGCCTCGGGGCACCGCCGCTGGGAGCAGGGCTTCGAATACCTCTATCGCCTGCGGGCGCTGATCGAGCAGCAAGGCCGGCGCCGCGCCTGAAACAGACGGCTCAACCGGGCGCCAGCAGCGACACCGACTTGACCTGCAGCCAGAGCTGCTGCTGGGCCTGCAGGCCCAGGGCATCGAAGGAGTAACGGGTGATGCGCGCCAGCAGCAACTGCGCACCGACCCGCAGGCTGACCAGCACCTGGGCCTGGCTGTCGAGACTCTGCCAGTGCTCGACCCGCGCCGGCAGCAGGTTGAGCAGGCTGCTGCCCTCGGCGCGCTGCAGACTCAGGCTGACATCGCGCGCCTGGATCTTGATCCTCAGGCGCTGGCCGCCGGGCAGTGGCCCGTGGGGCAGCCTCAGGCAGGCCTCGCTGCCCTCGAGCTGGATGCTCAGCAGGCGGTAGACCGGATCGTAGTCCTGCACCCAGCCCTCGACCACGGCGCAGGCGTCCTCTTCGAAGATAAACGGCAGGTCGCTGCGCAGCAGGGTCTCGCGCAGCGGCCCGCTGGCCTGCACCCGGCCCTGCTCCAGCACCACCAGATGATCGGCCAGGCGGGCGACTTCGTCCGGCGCATGGCTGACATAGAGAATCGGCATATCCAGCTCGGCATGCAGACGCTCCAGATAGGGCAGCACCTCCTGCTTGCGCCTGTGATCGAGCGAGGCCAGCGGCTCGTCCATCAGCAGCAGCCGCGGGCTCGTCAGCAGGGCGCGGGCGATGGCGACCCGCTGGCGCTCGCCGCCGGACAGGCTGGCGGGCATGCGCGCCAGCAGCGGCGCAATACCCAGCAACTCTACCGCCTGCTCCAACGCCACCCGGCGCTCGGCGACGGCGATGCGTTTGCGGCCGAACTCCAGGTTGCCGCGCACCGACAGATGCGGAAACAGGTTGGCCTCCTGGAACACATAGCCCAGGGCGCGCCTGTGCGGCGCGAGAAAATGGCCGCGGCTGCTGTCCTGCCAGAGTTCACCGTTGACCCGCAGGTAGCCGTCCTGGGGCCGTTGCAGACCGGCGACGCAACGCAGGCAGCTGGTCTTGCCGGAGCCCGAGGGGCCGAACAGGGCGGTGATGCCGCGCCCCGGCAGGCTGAGTTCCAGGTCCAGGACGAAGCCCGGATAGTCCAGTTTGAAGCGCGCCTGCAGGGTGCCGTCATCGGCGACCAGGGGCGCAGCCGCCTGGCCGGGCCAGCGCCAACGGGCCGGCCAGATCATCGCCAGGCCTGCTGGCGGCCGCTGGAATACAGAATCAGCAACACCACGAAGGAGAAAAACAAGAGGCAGCCGGCCAGCCAGTGGGCCTGGGCATACTCCAGGGCCTCGACATGGTTGTAGATCTGCACCGAGGCGACCTGGGTCTGGCCGGGGATGTTGCCGCCGATCATCAAGACCACGCCAAACTCGCCGACGGTATGGGCGAAGCCGAGGATGGTGGCGGTGAGAAAACCGGGCCGGGCCAGCGGCAGCACCACCCAGAAGAACGCCTGCCAGGGGCCGGCGCGCAGGGTCGCCGCCGCCTCCAGCGGCGCTCGGCCGATGGCCTCGAAGGCATTCTGCAGAGGCTGCACGACGAAGGGCAGCGAATAGACCACCGAGCCGATCACCAGGCCGCTGAAGCTGAAGGTCAGGGTACCCAGGCCGAGGCTCTGGGTCAGCTGACCGATGAAGCCATGGGGCCCCAGACTGACCAGCAGGTAGAAGCCGATTACCGTCGGCGGCAGTACCAGCGGCAGGGCGACCACGGCGCCGACCGGGCGCTTGAGCCAGGAGCCGGTGCGCGCCAGCCACCAGGCGATGGGCGTGCCGATCAGCAACAGCCACAGGGTGCTGACCGAGGCCAGCTTGAGGGTCAGGACAATCGCCTGGAAGTCGGCGGCGCTGAGCGGCAGAGCCGGCATCGGCGCTACAGCCGATAGCCATAGGCGCGCATGATCTGCGCCGCCTGCGGCCCTTTGAGATACTCGAGCAGAGCCAGGGCCGCCGGATTGCCCGCGCCGCGCACCAGCAGCAGCGCGTCCTGGCGCAGCGGCGCATGCAGTTCGGCCGGCACCCGCCAGGCCGAGCCGTGGCTGATGCGGCCATCCAGATAGACCTGGGACAGGGCGACGAAACCCAGCTCGGCATTGCCGCTGGCGACGAACTGCAGGGCCTGACCGATGCTCTGGCCCTCGACCAGTTTCGTCGCCAGGGTCTGGCGCAGGCCGAGGTGCTCCAGCACCGAAAGCGCCGCGGCACCGTAGGGCGCGGCCTTGGGGTTGGCGATGGCCAGATGGTGGAATCCGCCCTGGCGAAGCACCTGCCCCTGCTCATCGACATAGCCGGGGCGCGCCGACCAGAGCACCAGCTCGCCGGTGGCATAGGTGAAGCGGCTGCCGGCCAGCGCCAGACCCTCGGCCTCCAGCCGCGCCGGCGTCTCCTGATCGGCGGCCAGCAGCACCTCGAAGGGCGCGCCGTTGCTGATCTGCGCGTAGAGCTGGCCGGTGGCGCCATAGGCGGCGATCACCCGATAGCCGCTGTCAGCCTCGAATTGACTGGCGATGGCCTGCAGCGGCGCGGCGAAGTTGGCGGCCACCGCCACTTGCACCTCGCCGGCCCTCAGCAGGGGGCTGGCCGCCAGCATCAGCAGGCCCAGCAACAGCCCTGGTGTTAGGCGCTTCATGCATCGACTCCTCGTGTGGCCGCGGCGCGCCGGCTCAGGCGCGTCGCCAGACGCTGGCGAGCCAGGGCTGCTCGGCCCGCGGCAAGCCGGCCGGGCGATAGTAGTGTTCCAGTTCGACGAAGCCGGCATCGCGCATCAGCGCCTGCCAGCGCGGCCAATCGTAATAGACACCATAGCGCTGGCCGTGCCAGCCGGCCTGATTGTCGCCGCGCGGGTTGGAACTGAACAAGACCCCTGCGGGCTTGAGCGTGACATGGAGCTGCCCGAGCACCCGCGGCAGCGCCGCCTCGGGCACATGAAAGAGCGCGGCATTGGCGAAGACGCCGTCGAAGTGTGCGGGCGGCAGCTGCAGGGTCAGAAAGTCCTGCTGCCAGACCTCGCAGCCGCTGTCTGCCCGGGCCATCTCGACGAAACGCGGGCAACCGTCCAGGCCGATTGGCTCATGGCCGAGGGCCTTGAAGGTGCGCAGATCGCGGCCGGGCCCACAGCCCAGGTCGAGAATGCGAAAAGGCGCCGAACCAGGGATATGCCGCAGCAACGCGGCGATATTCTGGCTGACGTCGTGGTCCCGGGTGCCGGCACGAAACTGCTCGGCATGATCCTGGTAGTGGGCCAGGGTCTGAGCGCTGATCTGATCGAGCGGGTGCTGAACGAACTTCATGGCGGGCATTGCTGGCCTGAACTCATGGCTCTGATTTTCGGAAGTGAGACCGAGGTCGTCACCAAGACAGAATAACCGGCGAAGCGGCATCGCCGCCCGTTACCGTGCCGCAGGACACAGGCCAGAGCCGCACGTTACCCCGTCGGGGCCG
>JBFHKK010000172.1:0-6043 GCA_041595475.1 Pseudomonas sp.
AGGCTGCGCAGCGGCCGACTGAGCAGTGCCGAGGCGGTCAGGCGCAGGCCATCCTCCAGGCGCATCATGTCCGCGCACCCGGTGGCCGCAAGGCTTCCAGGGGCTCCAGGCGGGCCGCCTGGCCGGCCGGCAGCCAGGCGAACAAGAGCGCCGCGAGCAGCGCCAGCAGCAGGGAGCCGGCGCGGGCCCAGAGCGGCGTCTGCAGCGGAATGGCCCACAGCTGGCGGCCGAACCAGAGCAGCGCCTCGCTCAGCGCCAGGCCGATCAGGCCGCCGGCCAGGGCCAGCAGCGCGGCTTCGCCGACGAACAGCAGGCGCACCTGCGCCGGCCGCGCGCCCAGGGCCTTGAGCAGGCCGATCTCGGCGGTGCGCTGGTTCACCGCGATCCAGGTGACGTTCATGATCAGGATGCCGGCCACCAGCAGGCTGATCGCGGCGATCCCGGCCAAGGCCAGACCCAGGGCCTCGAGGATGCCCTCGAAGGCCGCCAGCATGCTGTCCTGGCTGATCACGGTGACGTCCTCCTTGCCCTCGTGGCGCTCGGCTATGGTCGCCAGGATCTGCCGCTTGCCGCTGGCCAGCAGCTGCGGCCCGCGCACCTCGGCGAACAGGCGAAACAGCCCCTCGCGGTTGAACAGCGCCTGGGCGCTGGCCACCGGAATGATCAGCGCCTCGGAAAAATCGATGCCCAGGGACTCGCCGCGCTCGCCGAGGATGCCGATCACCCGAAAGCGCCGGTCGCCGGCGCGCAGCCACTGGCCCAGGGCCGGCGCGGCGCCGAACAGCTCGCGGCGCAGGGTCGCACCTATCACGCAGACCGCCTCGGCCTGGTACAGCGGCAGGGCCGGCAGCAGCTGGCCCTGGGCCACGCTGAGCTGGCGAATGGCGAAGAACTCGTGGCTGGTGCCCAGGGTGAACGCCTCGCGCGCCCGATTGCCGGCATGCACCTCGATCAGCCCGGCCTGCAGCGGCGCCACCCGGCGCACCGCCGGCAGGCGGGCGACCGCCTCGGCATCGCCCAGGGTCAGGTCGCGGGTGGCCAGGCCGGTGATCGGCGGCATGCCGCCGCTGGTTTCCTTGCGCCCGGGCAGGACGATCAGGGTGTTGTGCCCGAGCAGGGAGAACTCGCCGATGACGAACTGCCGCGCGCCCTCGGCCAGGCCGGTGAGCAGGTTGACCGCGACCACGCCTATGGCCACCGCCAGCAGCAGCATCAGGCTGCGCGAGCCGTGGCCGCGCAGGGCGCCGAGCATCAGCGCCAGGCCGTCGGCGCTACGCACGCTGCGGCTCCTGGCGCAGGTCCTCGACGATACGGCCATCGACCATGCTCAGGCGGCGGCGCGCGCGCGCGCCTATGCTGGCGTCGTGGGTCACCAGCAGCAGGGTCAGGCCCTCGCCGTTGAGCTCCTCGAGCAGCGCCACCACCTCGGCGCCGGAATGGCTGTCGAGGTTGCCGGTCGGCTCGTCGGCCAGCAGCAGGCTCGGCTGCATGACCATGGCGCGGGCGATCGCCACCCGCTGGCGCTGGCCACCGGACAGCTCGGCCGGGCGATGCTGCAGGCGATCGCCCAGATTCAGGCGCTCGGCCAGACGGCTGCTGCGCCGCCGCCGCTCGGCCGGCTCGAGGCCGGCCAGGATCATCGGCAGCTCGATGTTCTCCTGGGCGGTCAGGCGCGGAATCAGGTGGTAGGACTGAAAGACGAAGCCGATCTGCCGGCTGCGCAGCTCGGCCCGGCGATTCTCGTCCAGCGCCGCGGTGGCCTCGCCGCCCAGCCAGTATTCGCCGGCATCGGGCACATCCAGCAGGCCGAGGATGTTGAGCAGGGTCGACTTGCCCGAGCCGGAGGGGCCCATCACCGCCAGGTATTCGCCGGCGGCCACCTCCAGGTCGACCGCATCCAGGCCCATGACCCGCTGCTCGCCGAGGACGAAACAGCGGGTGACCTGGCGCAGGCGGATCATTCGCCCGCCTGCGCCTGGGGCATTACCGCCACCCCGTCGGCCAGGCCTTCCTGCTCCAGGCTGGCGAGAATCCGCTGGCCCTCCTGCAGCCCCTCGAGCACCTCGGTCCAGCGCCAGTTGCCCAGCCCGGTGCGCACCTCGACCGCGCGCAGCACGCCCTCGGCCGGCTCGTAGCGCAGCACCCGGCGGCCCTCGAGCAGGGCCTCGGTGGGAATGCGCAGCGCCTGCGGATGCTGCTCGATGAGGATCTCCACATCGGCGCTGTAGCCGGTCAGCAAGGCCACATCTTCCGGCACCGCGTCGAAGCGCACTTCCACATCGACGGTGCGCGCCTGCTTCTCCAGGTCGCGGACGAAAGGCGCGATGCGGCTGACGCTGCCGCCGAAGCGCCGCTCGCGGTAGGCGTCCAGGCCGATGCGCACCGGCATGCCCAGGGCCACCCGGGCGGCATCCACCTCGTCGATCGGCGCCTCGACATAGAGGCAGCTGTCGTCGATCAGGTCCACCGCCGGCGGGGTGGGAATGCCCGGCGGCGAGGGGGTGACGAACTCGCCGACCTCGCCGTTGATCTGCGCCACTATGCCGGCGAAGGGCGCGCGCAACGTGGCCTGATCGAGCACCGCGAGTTGCAGGGCCAGGCTCGCCTCGGCCTCGTCGATCGCCACCGCGGCGCCGGCGCAGGCCAGTCGCGCCAGGCGCGCGCGGGTGGCGCTCTGGTCGACCCTGTCCTCGGCCACCAGTTGGCGCGCCTGCAACTGCGCCAGGCGCCGATGATCGCGGCGATCCAGCTCGGCCTGCAGGCAGCGCTGCTGACGCTGGTTGCGCAGGCCCTCGAGACGCGCCCGGGCCTCCTCGACCCGCGCCTGCAGCTGGTCCTGGCGCAGGCGCATGAGCACCTGCCCCGGCTCGACCCGCGCGCCCTCCTCGACCAGCCGCTCGACCACCTGGGCGCCCAGGTTGAATGACAGGTGGGTGCGCCGGCAGGCCTTGAGGGTCCCGGCGCGGGTATTGGCCACCAGGGTTTCCACCGGCCCGCGGGCCACCTCGACCAGGGGCACGGCCAGCGGCTGCGGCCGGCTCCACCACCAGAGCAGCGCCGCCGCCACGGCCAGCAGCGGAACGGCGATCAGCAATTTGCGCATAGGGCCTCCGGCTATCCGCCTTCAGCCTAGGTCAGGGGCCCGGGGCCAACAATGCGCCAGGTCAGGGTTAGCGCGCTTGGCGCCTGGCCTTTGCGCGGATCGCGGTTCACACTTCTAGGCACGGCAACTCGAGGAGCAGGGCAATGAGCAATGGCACTAAGCGTCCCCAGGTCGAACGGCTGATGATGGGTCAGCTGGTCTGCTGGCGGGTGCGCACCCAGGAAGCCGAATTGCTGGTGGCCCAGCAGGGTGCCCAGGTGCTGAGCTACCAGCGCCTCGGCGAACCACCGCTGATCTGGCTCAGCGACCAGGCCGAATTCAAGCCCGGCCAGGGCGTTCGCGGCGGAGTGCCGGTGTGCTGGCCCTGGTTCGGCGACCTCAATTGCAACCCGCCGGCGGTGCAGGCCTGCTTCCGCCAGGATCGCCAGATAGTGCCGGCCCACGGCCTGGTGCGCACCCTGGACTGGCAGCTGCTGGGCGTCGCCAACGAGGATCAGGAGGTGCGCCTGGACTTCGCCTTCATCCCCGGCGAGGACGACCAGCCCGGCTGGCCGCAGGTCAGCCTGAAGCTGCGCATTCGCCTGAACCAGCGCCTGCACATCAGCCTGACCAGCCTCAACCAGGGCGAGCAGACCCTGACCATCAGCCAGGCCCTGCACAGCTATTTCGCCGTCAGCGACATCCACCAGGTGCGCCTCGAGGGCCTGGACAACAGCCGCTACCTGGAGACCCTGGAGGACTGGCAGGAGCGCTGGCAGGCCGGCGACCTGCGCTTCGAGGGCGAGACCGACCGTCTCTACCTGGGCATCCCCACCGAGCTCAGCGTGCTCGACCAGGGCTGGCAGCGGCGCATCCACCTGCACAGCCAGGGCTCGCGCTCGGCGGTGGTGTGGAACCCCTGGGTCGACAAGGCCAGGCGCCTGTCGCAGTTCGCCGACGATGCCTGGCAGCGCATGCTCTGCATCGAGACCGCCAACGTCATGGAGGATGTCGTCAGCCTGGCCCCCGGGCAGAGCCACACGCTCGCGGTGTCGATCTGGAGCGAGGCGCTGGCGGACTAGAGATCGGCCTCTTCCACCGCGCGCACCTGCTGGGCCTGCAGCGTGTAGGCGGCGTCGGCCAGGGCGTTGCTGATCGCCTCGACCCGCAAGGTGCCGCTGACCCAGAGCGGCGCATAGAGGTCGTCCAGTTCGATGCCGCTCGGGTAGCGCACCAGCACCAGCTGGTTGGGCGGCGGCGGCGGAACATGGATGCAGGCGCCCGGATAGGGCACCAGAAAGAACAGGGTGCTGCGCCCGGCGGCATCGCTCTCCAGCGGCACCGGGTAGCCGCCCAGGCGGATCTGCCGGCCGTCCAGGGCCGGCACCGTCTTGGCCGAATACATCACGGCCGGCAGGCTGTCGTCCCGCTGCCTGAGCCCGCCCGGGCCATAGAAGGCGCCGTCCTGCTCGACGCCGTCGTGGCTGATCTCGGGCATGGCCTCCAGGGCCAGGCGGTCTTCCTCGGGCATCAGTTCCAGCCAGTCGAGCTCCGCTGACTCGGCGCGAACCATCCCGGCAAGCAACAACAGGGACAACAGCAGGTAACGCATCACTCAGGCTCCCAGCCAGAAACGCAAACAGCCCTCAATACTTCCTGATCGCCTTGACCAATACCAGCAACACCAGGGCGCCGAGGACGGCACCAAACAGCTCGGTGCCCTGCACGGAACGCAGCAGGCCCAGGACGCGATCGTCGTAAAGCGCGGCGAGAACGCCGCCGATGCCCAGCAGAATGATCATGATCCAGCCCGTGCTGGTGCCGCCCGGTTTGAGAAAACAGGCGACCAGGCCGAGGATCAGGCCGACTAAGGTAATGCCGACGGTACGCATGACAGGTACTCCCCATCAAAAGAGGCGCCCGAATGGACGCCCGCGCATTGGATCGCCTGCAAACGCTGTCGGTTCCAGCCGTTCGTCCGCTCAGCCTTGGGCGATCAGCGCCTGGACGGCGGCGATCTGCTGGTCCAGGGTCGCGCGGTCGGCGCAGCGCAGGGTGGCGTGACCGACCTTGCGCCCGATCTTGAAGGCCTTGCCGTAGTGGTGCAGGTGGCAGTCGGCGATGGCGATCACCTTGTCCACCGCCGGCACTTCGCCGATGAAGTTGAGCATGGCGCTCTCGCCGAGCTTGGCGGTCGAGCCCAGCGGCAGGCCGGCCACGGCCCGCAGGTGGTTCTCGAACTGGCTGCACTCGGCGCCTTCGATGGTCCAGTGTCCGGAGTTGTGCACCCGCGGGGCGATCTCGTTGGCCTTGAGGCCACCGTCGACCTCGAAGAACTCGAAGGCCAGCACGCCGACATAATCGAGCTTGGTCAGCACGCGGCCGACGTAGTCCTCGGCCAGGGCCTGCAGCGGATGCTCGCTGCTGGCGATCGACAGGCTGAGGATGCCGTTGTCGTGGCTGTTGTGCACCAGCGGGTAGAAGCGCGTCTCGCCGTCGCGGCCGCGCACGGCGATCAGCGACACCTCGCCGCTGAAGGGCACGAAGCCTTCGAGGATGCAGGGCACGCTGCCCAGCTCGGCGAAGGCATCGGTCACGTCTTCCGGCTTGCGCAGAACCTTCTGGCCCTTGCCGTCATAACCCAGGGTGCGGGTCTTGAGCACCGCCGGCAGGCCGATGCTCAGGGCCGCTGCGTCCAGGTCGGCCTGGCTCAGCACGTTGGCGAATGCCGGGGTGGGAATGCCCAGATCCTTGAACATGGATTTTTCGAACCAGCGGTCGCGGGCGATGCGCAGCGACTCGGCGCAGGGGTAGACCGGCACGAACTGGGAGAGGAAGGCCACGGTCTCGGCCGGCACGCTCTCGAACTCGAAGGTCACCAGATCGACCTCGTCGGCCAGCTGGCGCAGGTGGTCCTGGTCGCCGTAGTCGGCGCGGATATGCTCGCCCAGGGCCTGGGCA
>JBFHKK010000173.1:0-6026 GCA_041595475.1 Pseudomonas sp.
CCTGACCGTCGACGACGCCGTGACGCCGGTCCTGAGCCGCGGGCACACCCACTTGCTGTTAGAGGTGCACCCGCGCGACCGCCTGCTGCGTATCACCAAGGAAGAGGCGCAGCTGTCCAAGCAGGAGACCACCAAACTGCTGGTGCGCGGCCTGGCTCATGAGATCAAGAACCCGCTGGGCGGCATTCGCGGTGCCGCGCAATTGCTGGCGCGCGAACTGCCCGAGGAGAGCCTCAAGGATTACACCAACGTGATCATCGAAGAGGCCGACCGCCTGCGTAACCTGGTCGACCGCATGCTCGGCTCGAACAAGCTGCCGTCCCTGAGCCAGACCAACGTGCACGAGGTGATCGAGCGGGTCGCCAGCCTGGTCGAGGCGGAAAGCCAGGGCAGCGTGATCCTGCTGCGCGACTACGACCCGAGCATTCCCGACCTCCTGATCGACCGCGAGCAGATGATCCAGGCGGTGCTCAACATAGTGCGCAACGCCATGCAGGCGCTCGCCAGCCAGAGCGACATGCGCCTGGGCCGTATCACCCTGCGCACCCGCACCCTGCGCCAGTTCACCATCGGTCACACGCGCCATCGCCTGGTCGCGCGCATCGAGATCATCGACAACGGCCCGGGCATCCCCGCCGAGCTGCAGGACACCATCTTCTACCCCATGGTCAGCGGCCGCGCCGACGGCACCGGCCTGGGCCTGGCCATCACCCAGAACATCATCAGTCAGCACCAGGGCCTGATCGAGTGCGAGAGCCATCCCGGCCACACCGCCTTCTCGATCTTCCTGCCGCTGGAACAAGGAGCAACCCCTGCATGAGTCACAATGAAACCGTGTGGATCGTCGACGACGACCGCTCCATTCGCTGGGTGCTGGAGAAGGCTTTGCAGCAGGAAGGCATGACCACCCAGAGCTTCGACAGCGCCGAGGGTGTGCTCGGCCGCCTGGCCCGCCAGCAGCCGGACGTGATCATCTCCGACATCCGCATGCCGGGCACCAGCGGGCTCGATCTGCTGGCGCAGATCCGCGACCTCTACCCGCGCCTGCCGGTGATCATCATGACCGCCCATTCCGACCTGGACAGCGCGGTGGCCAGCTACCAGGGCGGCGCCTTCGAGTACCTGCCCAAGCCGTTCGACGTCGACGAGGCGGTCTCGCTGGTCAAGCGCGCCAAGCAGCACGCCCAGGAACAGCAGGGCTTGAGCGCACCGGCCGAGCAGCCGCCGACCCCGGAGATCATCGGCGAGGCGCCGGCCATGCAGGAGGTGTTTCGCGCCATCGGCCGCCTCTCCCACTCCAACATCACGGTGCTGATCAACGGCGAGTCCGGCACCGGCAAGGAGCTGGTCGCCCACGCCCTGCACCGCCACAGCCCGCGCGCCGCTGCGCCCTTCATCGCGCTGAACATGGCGGCGATCCCCAAGGACCTGATGGAGTCGGAGCTGTTCGGCCACGAGAAGGGCGCCTTCACCGGCGCCGCCAACCAACGCCGCGGGCGCTTCGAGCAGGCCGATGGCGGCACCCTGTTCCTCGACGAGATCGGCGACATGCCGGCCGATACCCAGACCCGCCTGCTGCGCGTGCTGGCCGACGGCGAGTTCTACCGGGTCGGCGGCCACACCCCGGTCAAGGTCGACGTGCGCATCATCGCCGCCACCCACCAGAACCTGGAGAACCTGGTGCAGGCCGGCAAGTTCCGCGAGGACCTGTTCCACCGCCTCAACGTGATCCGCATCCATATCCCGCGCCTGGCCGACCGCCGCGAGGACATTCCCACCCTGGCCCGCCACTTCCTCGCCCGTGCCGCCCAGGAGCTGGCGGTCGAGCCCAAACTGCTGAAGAGCGAAACCGAGGACTACCTGCGCCAGCTGCCCTGGCCCGGCAACGTGCGCCAGCTGGAGAACACCTGCCGCTGGATCACGGTGATGGCCTCGGGGCGCGAGGTGCATGTCGACGATCTGCCGCCGGAACTGCTGACCCAGCCCCAGGACAGCGCCCCGGTGAGCAACTGGGAACAGGCCCTGCGCCAGTGGGCCGACCAGTCCCTGGGGCGCGGCCAGTCCGACCTGCTCGGCACCGCGGTACCGGCCTTCGAACGCATCATGATCGAGACCGCGCTCAAGCACACCGCCGGCCGCCGCCGCGATGCCGCCGTCCTGCTCGGCTGGGGACGCAACACCCTGACCCGCAAGATCAAGGATCTGGGCATGAACGATGACGGCCACGACGACGACGACGACGGCGACGCCTGATTCACCGTCGGCATGATGAAGCGGGCCCAGCGCCCGCTTTTTTTCGCCCGCACCGCGTGCGCCAGATCGGGTCACTCCGGCGCCGGCGCGCACGCCCCTGAGTCACTGAGCCAGCGACGACTCCGTCTAACTCCATCGAGAATCCCTTGCCGCCCGGGCGGAGCGCGGCTCAGCGCGACATCCGGGAAACTGGCACAGCGCCTGCATAGACCACTACGAACTGTTTTCGGGGTCCCTGGTACAGGCAGGCCAGGGTATCCCCGCTTTTATTCCGCGTGGAGGCTGATGCTGAGCCGCCATCGCCCCTCCACCTCCTCGGCCTGCCACTGGCCGCGCAGCGCTCGGGCCGCCACCACCCGCAACACCAGCTCGCGCTCCTCGCGCCACAGCCGCCAGTTGGCCGCCCGCCCCTGCACCTGCAACTGACCCTGCTGCTCGCGCCCCAGGCTCTTCACGCGCAGCATGAAGGTACCGTCGACATGCCCGACGCGCACGGCCGGCTGCTCGTTGAACCACAACAGCAGCCCGCCCTCGACCACCTCCACCTCCTTGAGCCACAGCGGATCGGGCTGCAGCAGGCGACCGATCATCAGGCCGACCAGAAATCCGAGCAGCGCCAGGGAGCCGATCACCCGCAGCCAGGGACGCGGCCGCGGGCCGATATCGGGAGTAGAATGCCGAACGTCTTCAGGCTCGGAGCCGCGCATGTTTCACGTGATCCTCTTTCAACCGGAAATCCCGCCCAATACCGGAAACATTATCAGGCTGTGCGCCAACAGCGGCTGCGACCTGCACCTGATCGAACCGCTGGGCTTCGAGCTGGACGACAAGCGCCTGCGCCGCGCCGGCCTCGACTACCACGAGTACGCCACGCTCAAGCGCCACGCCGACCTCGACAGCTGCCTGCAGAGCCTGGGCAATCCACGTGTGTTCGCCTTCACCACCAAGGGTTCGCAGCCCTTCCACGAGGTGGCCTACCGGCCCGGCGACGCCTTCTTGTTCGGCCCGGAAAGCCGCGGCCTGCCGCCGGAGATCCGCGACGCCCTGCCGGCCGGGCAGCGTCTGCGCCTGCCGATGCGCGAGGGCTGCCGCAGCCTGAACCTGTCCAACAGCGTGGCGGTGGCGGTCTACGAGGCCTGGCGCCAGCAGGGCTTCGCCATGCCGGCCTGACGCACCCCGACAGCGACGCCGGCGCATAAAAAAACGCCCCGCGGGGCGTTTTCTTGGCTGGCGAACCTCAGTTGGCCGGGGCCTGCTGGGCCGCCTGCTGGACCCGCTGCAATTCCTGGGCGTAGAGGGCGTCGAAGTTCACCGGCGCCAGCATCAGGGCCGGGAAGGAGCCGCGCACCACCAGGCTGTCGAGGGTTTCGCGGGCATAGGGAAAGAGGATGTTCGGGCAGAAGGCCCCGAGGGTGTGGCTCATGGACGCCGCGTCCAGGCCCTTGATCAGGAAGATGCCGGCCTGCTGCACCTCGGCGATGAAGGCGGTTTCCTCGCCGTTCTTCACGGTCACCGACAGGGTCAGCACCACTTCGTGGAAGTCGCCGTCCAGGGTCTTCTGCTTGGTGTTCAGATCCAGGGCCACGCTCGGCTGCCACTCCTGGCGGAAGATCTCCGGGCTCTTCGGCGCTTCGAAGGACAGGTCGCGGACATAGATGCGCTGCAGGGAGAACTGCGCGGTTTGCTCGCCCTGGGCGGCGCCGTTGCTTGCTTGTTCGGTCATGGCAAAGCCTTCTTGTCGTTAGGGAGGGGATAGGGTTGGAGTCAGGCCGCGAGCATGGCATCCAGGCGGCCGGCGCGCTCGAGGGCATAGAGGTCGTCGCAGCCACCGACGTGGGTGGCACCGATCCAGATCTGCGGCACCGAGCTGCGCCCGGCCTTGCGGCTCATCTCGGCGCGCAGTTCGGGCTTGCCATCGACCTTGATCTCCTCGAACTCGACCCCCTTGCTCGCCAGCAGTTGCTTGGCGCGAATGCAGTAGGGGCACCAGTCGCTGGAGTAGATCAGCACCGCCGGCATCTCACTTCACCAGCGGCAGGTTGTCGCCGCGCCAACTGGCGATGCCGCCGGCCAGCTTGGCCGCCTGGTAGCCGGCCTTCTTCAGCTCGCGAGTGGCGGCGCCGGCATGCTGGCCCATGGCATCGACCACGATCAGGGTCTTGCTCTTGTACTTCTCCAGTTCGGCCAGGCGCGCCGCCAGCTTGTCATAGGGGATATGCAGGGCGCCGACGATATGCCCGGCGGAGAAATCCTTCTGCCCACGCACATCCAGCACCAGGCCCTGGTCGCTGTTGATCAGCGCGGTCAGCTCGCGACTGCTCAGGCTCTGACCGCCCTTGCGCAGCTCGGTGAAAATCAGCAGCGCCAGCAGCACCACGAAGGAGCCGCTCAGTACGTAGTGGTTGGTGGCAAATTCGATCAGGTTGGCAAGCATTGCGCGGTTCCGGGACGGTAAAATGCCGGCCAGTATACACAGCCCGGTAGGCCGGCCAAAGCCCGCCGGGCGGTGACGCGCCGGCCACCTGGGCGTAGAATGCCGGGCCTATTTTGCCCCTCCAGCAGAGCGAGCCAGCCTTATGAGCGCCACGCCCAAACCCCTGGTCCTGATCATCCTCGACGGCTTCGGTCACAGCGACAATCCCGAGTACAACGCCATCCACGCCGCCCGTACGCCGGTATACGACCGGTTGCTGGCGACCCAGCCCCATGGCCTGATCTCGGGCTCGGGCATGGATGTCGGCCTGCCGGATGGGCAGATGGGCAACTCCGAGGTCGGCCACATGAACCTCGGCGCCGGCCGCGTCGTCTACCAGGACTTCACCCGCGTGACCAAGGCCATTCGCGACGGCGAGTTCTTCAGCAACCCGGCGATCTGCCAGGCCGTGGACCAGGCCGTCGGCCAGGGCAAGGCCGTGCACATCCTCGGCCTGCTCTCCGATGGCGGCGTGCACAGCCACCAGGAGCACCTGGTCGCCATGGCCGAGCTGGCGGCCCAGCGCGGCGCCGAGCGCATCTACCTGCATGCCTTCCTCGACGGCCGCGACACCCCGCCCAAGAGCGCCCAATCCTCCATCGAACTGCTCGAAGCGACCTTCGCCCGCCTGGGCAAGGGCCGCTTCGCCAGCCTGATCGGCCGCTACTTCGCCATGGACCGCGACAACCGCTGGGACCGGGTCGAGCAGGCCTACCGGCTGATCGTCGACGGCCAGGGCCTGTTCCAGGCCGCCAGCGCCGCCGAAGGCCTGGCCGCCGCCTACGCGCGCGGCGAGAGCGACGAGTTCGTCAAGGCCACCGGCATCGGCGCGCCGGTGCAGGTGGAGGACGGCGACGCCGTGGTGTTCATGAACTTCCGCGCCGACCGGGCCCGCGAGCTAACCCGCGCCTTCGTCGAGCCAGGCTTCGCCGAGTTCGCCCGCGGCCGCGTGCCGCAACTGGCCGGCTTCGTCATGCTGACCCAGTACGCGGCCAGCATCGACGCCCCCAGCGCCTTCAAACCCGAGCCCTTGACCAACGTGCTGGGCGAATACCTGGCCAAGCAGGGCAAGACCCAGCTGCGCATCGCCGAGACCGAGAAATACGCCCACGTCACCTTCTTCTTCTCCGGCGGCCGCGAAGAGCCCTTCCCCGGCGAGGAGCGCATCCTCATCCCCTCGCCGAACGTCGCCACCTACGACCTCAAGCCGGAGATGAGCGCCCCCGAGGTCACCGACCGCATCGTCGAGGCCATCGAGCAGCGACGCTACGACGTCATAGTGGTCAACTACGCCAACGGC
>JBFHKK010000174.1:0-6005 GCA_041595475.1 Pseudomonas sp.
CCGACGTCGCCGCCCGCGGCCTCGACGTGCCGCGCATCACCCACGTGATGAACGTGGACATGCCCTACGATCCGGAATCCTACGTGCACCGCATCGGTCGTACCGGCCGTGCCGGGCGTACCGGTCGCGCCCTGCTGCTGGTCACCCCGCGCGAGCGGCGCATGCTGCAGGTGATCGAGCGCGTCACCGGGCAGAAGGTCGGCGAGGTCAAGCTGCCCAACGGCCAGCAGGTGCTGGACGCACGGATCAAGAAGCTCACCGCCGCCCTGGCGCCGCTGGTGGCCGATGCCGAAGCCAGTCATGGCGAGCTGCTCGACCGTCTGACCGGCGAGATCGGCTGCAGCCCGCGCGCCCTGGCCGCGGCTCTGCTGCGCAAGGCGACCAATGGCCAGGCCCTGACCCTGGCCGAAGTCGAGCGCGAGCAGCCGCTGGTGCCCGGCGCTGGCGCACCCCGTGAGCGCAGCGAGCGTTCCGAACGCGGCGAGCCGCGCGAGCGCCGTGCGCCCATGCCGCTGGCCGAAGGCCGTGCGCGCTGCCGCACCGCCCTGGGCGCGCGCGACGGCATCGCGGCGAAGAACCTGCTCGGTGCCATCCTCAACGAGGGTGGCCTGGCCCGCGAAGCCATCGGCCGCATCCAGGTGCGCGAGAGCTTCAGCCTGGTGGAGTTGCCGGAAGACGGCCTGGAGCGCCTGCTCGGCAAGCTCAAGGACACCCGCGTCGGCGGCAAGCCGCTGAAGCTGCGCCGCTACCGCGAGGACTGACAGCCAGCGGCAAGGCCGTTCGCCGCCCTGCAATGTCCAAGGCCCCGACTGGTTCGGGGCCTTGGCGTTTCTGAGCGATCGAATGCCGGCTGCGGCGCACTCACTTAAGGCCGGGGGCGAGCTTGGCCAACTCGTCGGTGCGCGCCGCCATGATGAAGTCGTTGCGGTGCAGGCCGCGGGCCTCGTGGCTCCACCAGGTGACCGTGACCTTGCCCCATTCGGTGAGCAGGGCCGGGTGGTGGCCTTCTTCCTCGGCGATGGCGCCGACGGCGTTGGTGAAGGCCAGGGCGTGCTTGAAATTCTTGAAAGCAAAAACCCGCTCCAACTCCATATGATCGCCGCGGGTCTCGATGTTCCAGTCGGGGATCTGCCGCAGCAACGCGGGCAACTCCTCGTCCGTGACCAGGGGCGCGTCGGCGCGGCAGGCTTCGCAGTGGGCTTGACTCAGTTCGCTCATCGGGGGCTCCGGAGTAAGGGCAACAATGGCCGTGGGTGAGAAGGGCAGTGACCTGGTTTCACCCTAGTCCGAGACACCCGTTCATGCCGCCTTCGGCGGAAATTTCGGCGGGTGCAGGCCCAGGGCCATGGCCTGCTGGACCAGGCTCATGATGTCCTCCTGGGCCAGCTCGAACAGACGCCTGAGCTCGGGCAGGACGAAGTAGAGCGGCTGCAGGATGTCGATGCGGTAGGGCGTGCGCATCGCCTCCACAGGATCGAAGGGCAGATGCTCCGGCTGCTCGGACAGGCAGTAGAGCGTCTCTTTCGGCGAGGAGAGAATGCCGCCGCCGTAGATGCGCCGGCCGGCAGGCGTGTCGACCAGGCCGAACTCGATGGTCATCCAGTACAGCCGCGCCAGGTACACCCGTTCGTCCTTGTTGGCCTTGAGCCCGAGCTGGCCGTAGGTGTGGGTGAAAGCGGCGAACCAGGGGTTGGTCAGCAGCGGGCAGTGACCGAAGAGCTCGTGGAAGATGTCCGGCTCCTGCAGGTAGTCGAGCTCCTCCGGGGTGCGGATGAAGGTGGCCACCGGAAATTGCCGGCTGGCGAGCAGTTCGAAGAAGGTCTGGAAGGGAATCAACGCCGGCACCCGGGCCACCTGCCAGCCGGTGGTGGCCTGCAGCACCCGGTTGATCTCGCCGAGCTGGGGAATGCGCTCCAGCGGCAGGCCGAGCTGTTGGATGCCGTCGAGATATTCCTGGCAGGCGCGCCCTTCGATGACCTTGAGCTGGCGACTGATCAGTGTCTGCCAGACCTGATGCTCGCTGTCGCTGTAATGAATGAAACCGCGTTGGTCCGGCTTGCGGGCCTTGTACTGGGTCGCGCTCATCGCTACCTCCTGGGCAGCCCTTGCTGCTGCATTGGACTCTGGAGAGCGCGCCAGGTGCCCCGGTCTGGGCGTGTTCTCAGCCTGTGAACAAGATGCGCCCGCATCGCCTGAGCCGGCAATAGCGCCGCGCCGCACAGGTGCCGGCACAGACGAATGTCGCTACAGTAGTGGGCACACGCCACCCGCTGGCGCCCGAGCAAGGATGGCCATGTCGACACTCAACCGCAGCGAGGCCCAGCAGCGTGCCGACGATATCGGCGTGTTCAACCGCGAACTGGCGCGCCTGGAACGCGAGCAGGTCCTGCAACTGAGCGCCGCCCAGCGCGCCGGCCTCGAGCAGCACCAGCGCCAGTTGCTGGCGCATTTGCGCAATGCCTTCGATATCGACCAGGATACCCAGGCCCGGCAACTGTCCCTGGGCATGCGCATCGCGTCCTTCCTCGGCGCCCTGGCGCTGGCCGCCAGCCTGTTCTTTCTCTTTTACCAGTTCTGGGGGCGGTTCGGCGAAGTCAGCCAGGTGGCCATCCTGATCGGCGCCAGCCTGGCCTCCTTCGGCCTGACCCTGTGGCTGCGCCAGCGCGACAGTTCAGGCTACTTCAGCAAGCTGGCGGCGCTGCTGGCCTTTACCTGCTGGGTACTGAATATTTTCATGCTCGGGCAGATCTTCAATATCACCCCGTCGGACAAGGCCCTGCTGCCCTGGGCCGGCTATGCCTTGCTGCTGGCCTACGCCTGCAACGCGCGTCTGCTGCTGGTGGCGGGCATCCTCTGCCTGCTGGCCTTTATCGCCGCGCGCGTCGGCGCCTTCGGGGGGCTGTACTGGCTCAGCGTCGGCGAGCGGCCGGAGAACTTCTTTCCGGCGGCCCTGCTGATCTTCGCGCTGCCGCTGCTGGTCGATCAGCGCCGCTACGATGGTTTCGCCCAGAGCTATCGGCTGTTCGGTCTGTTGGCGCTGTTTCTGCCGCTGCTGGTGCTGGCCCACTGGGGCGAGAGCAGCTACCTGGACCATTCGCCGGCACTCATCGAAGGCGCCTACCAGGTGCTGGGTTTTGCCCTGGCCGCCGCGGTGATCTGGCTCGGCGCACGACGCCATTGGCCCGAGGTGGTCAACACCGGGCTGAGCTTCTTCGTGATCTTTCTCTACACCAAGCTGTTCGACTGGTGGTGGGAGCTGATGCCCAAGTATCTGTTCTTTCTCCTCATGGGCCTCAGCGCGGTGCTGATGCTGCTGGTGCTGCGGCGCCTGCGCAGCCGCCAGCTGGCGGGCCGGGGGGCTGCATGATGAGCGCAAGCAATCGCCGCTATGGGCTGGCCGGGCTGGGTCTGATCGTTCTGGTCAATGTCGTGGTCCTGGCGGGGGTGGCCTGGAATCGCCAGCCGCCAGCCGACAGCCGCTTGCAGCTGAGCGAGCGCGAGCTGCGCAGCCACTACAGCCATGGCCCGCGCGAGAGCAGCGGCATCGGCCTGCAGCTGGACTACCGCTGGCCCAGCGACGCCGAGGGTGGCAGCGCCTACCCGCAGGTCAGCGCCGCGCAGATGCGCGAGCTGGGTTTTCAGCTGCCGGCGGAGCCGGACGAGGACGCCGTGCGTCGTTATCGCCGGCAACTGTCGCGCGAGGCGCTGCTGGTGCTGGAGCTGGACGGGCCGGCCTACAGGCGCGAGCTGCAACTGGCCAGCGCCCGCCAGGCCGAGGCCGAGCGCCTGCAGCGACTGGCGCCGGACAACCCGAGCCTGCGCAAGGCCGCACTCGATGCCGGCGCCGAGCTGGCGCGCCAGAGAGAGCGGGCCAGCCGTCTGCTGGTGGTGGACCTGGGCCTGGACCGGCAGGCGCTGCGCGCGCGTTACCCGGACCGCCAGCGCTACGCCATAGTGCCGGCTGAGGTGCGCCCTTACGTCCACCACGACTGGCAGCGGCGCGGCGAACAGCAGGGGTCGGTGCTGGCCGCCCGCTCCTGGCGCCTCGGCGGGGTCGCCGAGCTTGCCACGGCACCCAGCATCCATCTGCCGCAGCGCTGGCATGGGCTCTACGCCAGCCTGCCGCGGCGCGGCGACCAGCCCGGGGCGGAGCCTGTCAGCTACGACAAGCTGTTTGTCGCCGAGCTGGCCTTCGGCCGGCGCCTGGAACCCTGGGTCCTGCGCTTAGAGCCCAGACAGCCCTGAGCACTCGGCGCCGATCCACGACCTTGGTGCAAAGGGCGGTGCGCCGGCGTCGGTCGGCACAGCAGCTTGCGCCATGGCTGTCCAGCAGAGACGGCGGCGGTTCACCCGTCCTTTTGCTGGCCTGACCGGGCGCTCCTCTGCGGGTCGCTTTTTCTCGCCGGGCGAACACCCAGGGCCCTCGACAACGACGCAATCCGCGGCGCTCAGACCATGGTCGAATGGTCCTGCGGCCACCCACGGGCTACAACTGCAGACCAGATCGATAACGACTGTGCGAGGTGTTTCCGATGACTGCTGCGCCCCTGTATCCCGTGCGCCCCGAGACGCTGGCCCGGTCTCTGACCGACGAGGCCGGCTACCACGCCCTGTACCGGCAGTCGGTCAGCGATCCCGAGGGTTTCTGGGGCGAGCAGGCTCGCCGCCTCGACTGGATCAAAGCGTTCAGCACGGTCAAGCAGACCTCCTTCGACGAGCACAACGTCGACATCAAGTGGTTTGCCGATGGCACCCTGAATGTCTCCCACAACTGCCTGGACCGCCATCTGGCCGAGCGTGGCGAGCAGACCGCGATCATCTGGGAGGGTGACGACCCCTCCGAGCAGCGCCACATCAGCTACCGTGAGCTGCATCAGCAGGTCTGCCGCCTGGCCAATGCCTTGCGCGGCCAGGGCGTGCAGCGCGGCGACGTGGTGACCCTGTACATGCCGATGATTCCCGAGGCGGTGGTGGCGATGCTGGCCTGCACCCGCATCGGCGCCATCCACTCGGTGGTATTCGGCGGCTTCTCGCCCGAGGCCCTGGCCGGGCGCATCGGCGACTGTCAGGCGAAGCTGGTGATCACCGCCGACGAGGGCGTGCGCGGCGGCCGGCGTACCCCGCTCAAGGCCAACGTCGACCAGGCCCTGAGCGATCCGCAGACGGCCAGCGTGCGCCGGGTCATCGTCTGCCGGCGCAGCGGTGGGCCGATTGCCTGGGACGAGGCACGCGACGCCTGGTACGAGGACCTGGTAAAGGCCGCCGGCAGCGATTGCCCGGTCGAGGAAATGGGCGCCGAGGACCCGCTGTTCATCCTCTATACCTCCGGCTCCACCGGCAAGCCCAAGGGCGTGCAGCACACCACCGCGGGCTACCTGCTGTATGCCGCGCTGACCCACGAGCGGGTCTTCGATTACCGTCCCGGCGAAGTCTACTGGTGCACCGCCGATGTCGGCTGGATCACCGGCCACAGCTACATCGTCTACGGGCCCCTGGCCAATGGCGCGACCACCCTGCTGTTCGAGGGCGTGCCCAACTACCCGGACATCACCCGCCTGGGTCAGGTCATCGACAAGCACCGGGTGAGCATCCTCTATACGGCGCCGACCGCGATCCGCGCCATGATGGCCCAGGGCGATGCGGCCATGCGCGGGATCGACGGCTCCAGCCTGCGCCTGCTCGGCTCGGTGGGCGAGCCGATCAATCCGCAGGCCTGGAACTGGTACTACCAGACCATCGGCCAGGGTCGCTGTCCGATCGTCGATACCTGGTGGCAGACCGAGACCGGCGGCATTCTGATCACGCCGCTGCCGGGCTGCACCGCACTCAAGCCCGGCTCGGCGACCCGGCCGTTCTTCGGGATCCAGCCGGTGATCGTCGACAACGACGGCAAGGAGCTGGACGGCGCCACCGAGGGCAACCTCTGCATCGCCGATGCCTGGCCGGGACAGATGCGCACGGTTTACGGCGATCACCCGCGCTTCGAGCAGACCTACTTCTCGACC
>JBFHKK010000175.1:0-5999 GCA_041595475.1 Pseudomonas sp.
AAGTGCCGCTCAACCGTCACTCGAGATGAACGAGCTCTGAAAACTCTTGGACGGCCTCAAGGAGGCTTCGCATCGGGCTAGCCGCAGGGACAAGCCTTTAGCCCGGCATACATCAGGCATCTCTGCCGCTGACGCACTTTGCAGCGCCTGATACAGCGTGGCCTTCTGTTGGGCGCCAAGCTGGCTCTGTTGAGCCAGCCAGTGGTGAAAGGCTTGAATATTGATAATGGCGCAGGTCGCCCGAGCGGACGCCTGCCTTACAGGTTCGCTCTCGCGACACATCATAATTAAGACTTGCCCAGAAAAAGCCGCGCTCCTGTCGGGGCTTTACCCCGGCTCCATTGGCATTGTCTGATCGTTTGGCGGGCGATGCCGTGCTGGCTTCAGAGATCGAAGTCGTACTCAGCCAGCTGCTTGTGCAGGCGGCGCTCTTCGAGGAAGTTGTCGATGATGCGTCTTTTGGTCAGGTTGGTCTTGGCCACTTCGACGGGCGCTTCGGCATCGTCGGCATCTTCGGCGACGAAATCGTCGTCGAGCTCGAGGTCTTGTTTGGCGGTGCTCATGGGCGTTCACTCCAGCTAGGCTACGGGGGCCATTCGCGCACCTTATAGCGGCAAAACCGGGGCGGGTAAAAAAGATTTTTTCAATCGACCTAGCGAGTTCTTCAATGAACGCTCAATCGTCGGAAGTCTTGTGCTTGTACTCGCACAGATCCTCGATGCGACAGCTGCCGCAGCGCGGCTTGCGCGCCTGGCAGACGTAGCGGCCATGCAGGATCAGCCAGTGGTGGGCATCGAGCAGAAACTCCCTGGGCACGAACTTCAGCAGCTTTCTTTCCACCTCCAGCACCGTCTTGCCCGGGGCGATGCGGGTGCGGTTGCTGACCCGGAAGATGTGGGTGTCGACCGCCATGGCCAACTGGCGGAAGGCGGTGTTGAGCACCACGTTGGCGGTCTTGCGCCCCACGCCGGGCAGGGCCTCCAGCGCCTCGCGGCTCTCCGGCACCCGGCCGCCGTGCTGCTCGATGAGGATGCGGCAGGCCTCGATGACGTTCTTGGCCTTGCTGTTGTACAGGCCGATGGTCTTGATGTACTCCGCCAGCCCCTCGACGCCCAGGGCGTAGATGGCTTCCGGCGTGTTGGCCACCGGGAACAGCTTGGCGGTGGCCTTGTTGACGCTGACGTCGGTGGCCTGAGCGGACAGGGTCACGGCCACCAGCAGCTCGAAAGGTGTGCTGTAGGCCAGCTCGGTCTCCGGCTGCGGATTGTCCTCGCGCAGACGGCGGAAAATCTCGTAGCGCTTGGCCGCGTTCACTCGATGACCCCGGTGACCCTGACCCGGCGACTCACGACCGGCTCGGCCGGCTGACGTGCCTTGGCCCGCGCGGCCTGGACATGGTCGATGCGGTTCTTGGCGGCGATCAGCAGGCCCAGGACGATGAAGGCGCCCGGCGGCAGTATGGCCAGCAGGAAGCCCTTGTAGTCGCCGATCAGGGTGATCTGCCAGTCCGCCGCCAGCGGGCCGAACAACAGGTGCATGTTGGCCAGCAGCGCGCCTGTGCCGAACAACTCGCGCAGGGCGCCGATCAGCACCAGCACAATACCGAAGCCCAATCCCATCATCAGGCCGTCGAAGGCGGCGTGATGGGGCGCATGCTTGGCGGCGAAGCTGTCGGCGCGGCCGAGGATCACGCAGTTGGTGGTGATCAGCGGGATAAAGATGCCGAGGATCTGGTACAGCTCGTAGGTGAAGGCCTGCATCAACAGCTCGATGCAGGTGGTCAGGGCGGCGATGATCATGACGAAGGCCGGCAGCCGCACCGCCGTGTTGACCACCCCGCGCACCAGGGACACCGCGGTGTTGGAGCAGATCAGCACCACCGCGCTGGCCAGCGCCAGGCCCAGGGCGTTGACCGTGGAGTTGCTCACCCCCAGCAACGGGCACAGGCCGAGCAGCTGAACCAGCGCCGGGTTGTTCTTCCACAGGCCGTTGACCGAGAGTTCGCGCAAGCTGGGATTAGCCATCGGATTTCCCCTCGGCGGCGAGCAGCCGCTTGTGGTTGGCGTCGAAATACTGCAGGGCCCGCTGCACCGCCTTGACCACGGCACGTGGGGTGATGGTGGCGCCGGCGAACTGGTCGAACGCCCCGCCGTCCTTCTTCACCGCCCAGCCGGCCCCGGCCGGCTGCTGCAGCGACTTGCCCTCGAACTGGCGGACCCAGGGACTCTTGGCCAGCTCGATCTTGTCGCCCAGCCCCGGGGTTTCCCTGTGCTCGAGCACGCGCACGCCGGCCAGGCGGCCATCGGCGCGAATCGCCACCAAGAGCTCGATCGCGCCGCTGTAGCCATCCGCCGCGGTGGCGCGCAGGATGACCGCGCTCGGCTGGCCGGCGCGCATGGCCAGATAGGCCTGGCGCGGGCGCTTGCTGCCCAGCAGCGCGGGATCATGCACCTCGATGACGCTGTCGATCAGCTGGTTGTCATAGCTGCCCGGCGGCAGTATCTCGGCCAGGGCACGCAGCTGCGCCTCGCGCTTGGCGGTGGCGATCTGCTCGGCCGTGACCTGCTGGACCAGGGCCACCAGGCCGACCGTGGTCACCGCGAACAGGCCCAGGACCAGGCTGTTTTTCAGCATCGAACGGCTGATTTCCGCTAGCACGCTCAATCCCCCATCTTCAGGCCGCGGGTCGGCTTGCTGTGGCCGTAGGTGCGCGGCCGGGTGTAGTAGTCGATGGTCGGCGCGGCCAGGTTCATCAGCAGCACGGCGAAGGCCACGCCGTCCGGATAGCCGCCCCAGGCGCGGATGACATAGACCAGCACGCCGACGCCGATACCGAAGATCAGCCGTCCCAGGTTGCTGGTGGCCCCCGAAACCGGATCTGTGACGATGAAGAAGGCGCCGAGCATGGTCGCCCCGCTGAGCAGGTGGAACAGCGGCGAACCGTTGGAGTCCGAGCCCGAGCCGTTCCAGAACAGCAGGCTCATCAGCGCCAGGGCGGCGAGCATGCCGACCGGCGCATGCCAGCTGAACAGACGCTTGTAGAGCAGGTACAGGCCGCCGGCGAGGAAGGCCAGGTTGACCGCCTCCATGGCGGCGGCGCCGAAGTGGCCGAAGGCCGGGCTTTGCGCCCACAGTTCCGCGATGGTCAGACTCTGGTTGTTCTTCAGCACATCCAGGGCGGTGGCCTGGGTCCAGCCGTCGGGCAGTGCGGCGATGCCGAACACGTGCAGCAGGCTGTCGAGCGGGCCGAACTTCTGCGGTGCCGGCCAACTGGTCATCTCCAGCGGAAAGGAGATCAGCACCACCACATAGCCGAGCATGGCCGGATTGAAGGGGTTCTGGCCGAGCCCGCCGAACAGCTGCTTGCCGAAGACGATGGCAAACCCCGTGGCGATCAGCGTCAGCCACCAGGGCGAATAGGGCGGCAGCGCCAGGGCCAGCAGCACGGCGGTGACCAGGGCGCTGTAGTCCTTGAGAAAGACCTCGATGGGGCGCTGGCGCAACGCCAGGATGGCGGCCTCGAAGCCCAGGGCGCAGACACTGGCCCAGACCAGGTTGATCAGGGTGCCGAAGCCGAACAGCCAGTTCAGCGCCAGCACCCCGGGCAGGGTCGCCAGCAGCACCTGCTGCATGACCTGCTGGGTGCGGTTGCCGCCCTTGGCGTGGGGCGAGGTGATGCGGGGCAGGGCCATTGACGCTCCGGAGTGAGGGGCGGCGCTTGAGGCTCGGGCAGTGCCCGAGCCTTGGGGCGCTGTCAGTCGGGTTGATGTTGGTTGAGCCGGCGCTCGGCCTCGGCCAGGCGCGCGCGCGCCGCCGCCAGCGCTTCGGCCGGACTGTCCGGGTCGCGCTCCAGCTTGCGCAGGTCGGCGCGGGCGAAGGCCAGCTCGGTCTTGAGCGCGCGCGTGGCCTCGTCGACCGGCCGCTTGTCGCTTCTGAGCAGCTCAGGCGCCGGCTTGTCCGAGGCCGCCTCGGCCGCGTGCAGGGCCTGCTCGGCGGCCGTCACGGCGGCGCGCAGCGACTCCAGCCCGGCCTCATCGACGCCGGCCTTCTCGGCCTTCTTCAGCTCGGCGCGCTTCAGCGCCAGCTCGACCTTGGCCTTCTTCAGCGGTGCCAGTTCGGCGCCCTCGGCAGGCTGGGCCGGCGCGCTCGGGGTCTGGGGCTGGAGCCCAGCCAGTTGCCGCTCGGCGTGCGCGAGTTGCTGGCGCAGGCGGGTCAGCTCGGCCTGCTGGGCCTCGTCCGGGGCCTCGAGCTTCTCCAGCTTGCGCAACTGGGCGCGGAGCATGGCGGCCTCGATCTTGGCCTTCTTCAGCGCCGCCTCGTCGACCGTCGGCGCACTGGGGGCCGCGACCGGGGCCGCCGTCATGGCGGCCTGCAGGGCGGCCTGGGCGGCCTCGGCGGCGACGCGCAACTCGCCGACCTGGGTCTGCAACTCGGCGCTATCGTGGACGGCCAGCTGCTTCTCGGCCTTCTTCAGGGCGACCTGGGCCATGCTCGCCTCGATCTTCAGGCGCTTCTGCGCGTCGGACAGACCGCTGGCCTTGGCCGCGGCGCCTGAGGCCACGGCGTCTTCCTCGAGCAGGCCGGCGCTGGTTTCGGCCTGGATCGCCTTGGCCCGGGCCGCGCGCTCGGCGCGGGCCTGGCGCTCGGCTTCCTTCTGCTCCTCGGCGCGGCGCAGGCGCTCCTGGCGCAGTTCGAAGCGCTGCTTGGAATGCTCGGCCTTGAGCTGCTTCTGTTCCAGCTCGCGGATCTCGCCCTTGGCCGCCCGGTAGTACTGCACCAGGGGGATGTTCGAGGGGCAGACATAGGCGCAGGCGCCGCACTCGATGCAGTCGAACAGGTTGTGCGCGCGCAGCTGCTCGTGCTCCTGGCCGAGGGCGAAGAAGTGCAGCTGCTGCGGCAGCAAGCTGGCCGGGCAGGCCTCGGCACATTCGCCGCAGCGGATGCACGGCAACGCTGGCGGTGGCGGCGGCAGCTCCTCGGCGGTGGCGGCCAGCAGACAGTTGGTGGTCTTGATCAGCGGCACCTCGAGACTGGGCAGGGTGAAGCCCATCATCGGCCCGCCCATCACCAGGCGGTGCAGCTTGTCGGTCTTGAGCCCGGCGAACTCGAGCAACTCGCCGACCGGGGTGCCTAGCAGCGCCTCGACGTTCATCGGTCGCGCCAGGGCCTCGCCGGTCAGGGTGGTGACGCGGCTGATCAGCGGCTTGCCGTGCACCACCGCCTGATAGACGGCCACGGCGGTGCCGACGTTCTGGCAGAGGATGCCGATGTCGGCCGGCAGGCCGCCGCTGGGCACTTCCACGCCGGTGAGGATCTGGATCAGCTGCTTCTCGCCGCCGGACGGATACTTGGTCGGGAATGCCCGCACGGCGAAGGGCCGCTCGCCGACTGCGGCCCGCACCGCGGCGATGGCCTCGGGCTTGTTGTCCTCGATGCCGATCAGCACCTGCTCGGGCTGGATCAGCTGGGCGAGAATCTCGATGCCGCCGATCAGCTGGTCGGCGCGCTCGCGCATCAAGAGGTCATCGGCGCTGATGTAGGGCTCGCACTCGCTGCCGTTGATCACCAGGGTGTGGATCTTCTGGGTCGGCCGCGCCTCGAGCTTGACCGCGGCGGGGAAGCCGGCGCCGCCCAGGCCGTTGATCCCGGCCTGGCGGATTCTCTCCAGCAGCGCCGCGGGCTCCAGGCTCTGGTAGTCCGGGCACGGATCGAGGTCGCACCACTGCTCCTCGCCGTCGACGTCGATGACGATGGCCGCAATCTGCATGCCGGAGACATGCGGATAGGGCTGCGGGCCGATGAAGCTGACCACGCCCGAGGTCGGCGCATGCAGGGCGGCGCTGACGAAGCCACTGGCCTCGGCGATCTTCTGGCCCTTGAACACCGCCTCGCCGACCACCACCAGGGGCTCGGCGGCCGCGCCCACGTGCTGGTTGAGCGGCAGCACCAGACGCCTGGTCAGAGGCGCCGGCTGTATCGGCGTGCGGTTCGAGAGTTCC
>JBFHKK010000176.1:0-5995 GCA_041595475.1 Pseudomonas sp.
CGCGCATCAGCCCCGCTTCAGGCTGCAGCCGGTACAGGCGGTCGTCCTCGCGGTCCGATACCGCCCAGAGTCCGTCGTTGCACCAGGCCAGCCCGGAGAGGTTGCCGCCGGCAATGCCGGCGACCGGGTACTCGTCGAGCAATCGCAGCTCTTGCGCTTCGGGCACCGCGGCCAGGGCCGAGGAAGCGCACAGCACCAGGGCGGCGCATAGCCGCCGCATCAGAGCAGCACCTCGGCCAGGTTGCCCTTGGACTCCAGCCAGGATTTACGGTCACCGGCGCGTTTCTTCGCCAGCAGCATGTCCATGATTTCCTGGGTGCCGGGGTAATCCTCCAGGGTCAGCTGCACCAGGCGCCGGGTGTTGGGGTCCATGGTGGTTTCGCGCAATTGTGGCGGGTTCATCTCGCCGAGGCCCTTGAAACGGGTGACCTGGGGCTTGCCGCGGCGCTTCTCGGCCACCAGGCGGTCGAGGATGCCGTCGCGCTCGGCTTCGTCCAGGGCGTAGAACACCTCCTTGCCCAGGTCGATGCGATACAGCGGCGGCATGGCCACATAAACGTGCCCGGCATCCACCAGGGGACGGAAATGCCGAACGAACAGCGCACACAGCAGGGTGGCGATGTGCAGGCCGTCGGAGTCGGCGTCGGCGAGGATGCAGATCTTGCCGTAGCGCAGCTGGGACAGGTCGCTGGAGCCCGGGTCGATGCCGATGGCCACGGCGATGTCGTGCACCTCCTGGCTGGCCAGCACCTCGCTGCCGTCCACTTCCCAGGTATTCAGGATCTTCCCGCGCAGCGGCATGATCGCCTGGAATTCCTTGTCGCGCGCCTGCTTGGCGCTGCCGCCGGCCGAGTCGCCCTCGACCAGGAACAGCTCCGCACGCATCGGCTCCTGGCCGGCGCAGTCGGCCAGCTTGCCGGGCAGTGCCGGGCCCTGGGTGATCTTCTTGCGCTCGACCTTCTTGCCGGCCTTGAGGCGCCGGTTGGCGTTGCTGATGGCCAGCTCGGCGAGCTGCTGGCCGAACTCGGGGTGGGCGTTGAGCCAGAGGCTGAAGGCGTCCTTGACCACCCCGGAGACGAAGGCCGCGGCCTCGCGGGAGGACAGGCGCTCCTTGGTCTGCCCGGAGAACTGGGCGTCCTGCATCTTCAGCGAGAGGACGAAGGCGATGCGCTCCCAGATGTCCTCGGGCGCCAGCTTGACCCCGCGCGGCAGCAGGTTGCGGAACTCGCAGAACTCGCGCATGGCATCCAGCAGGCCCTGACGCAGGCCGTTGACATGGGTGCCGCCCTGGGCCGTGGGGATCAGGTTGACGTAGCTCTCCTGCACCCCTTCGCCGCCTTCGGGCAGCCACAGCAGGGCCCAGTCCACCGCCTCCTTGTTGCCGGCCAGGCTGCCGCAGAAAGGCGCCTCGGGCAGCCGCGGGTACTCGCTGACCGCGTCCGCCAGATAGGAGCGCAAGCCATCCTCGTAGAGCCACTCGACGCGCTCGCCGCTGGCCTTGTCCTCGAAGCTGACCGCCAGGCCCGGGCAGAGCACGGCCTTGGCCTTGAGCACATGCTTGAGGCGGCTGACCGAGAACCTGTGGGAATCGAAGTACTTGGCGTCCGGCCAGAAGTGCACGCTGGTGCCGGTGTTGCGCTTGCCGACCGTGCCTGTGACCTCCAGGTCGCTGGCCTTGAAGCCGTCGCCGAAGGCCATGTGGTACTCGCTGCCATCGCGCTTGACGCGCACCTCGACCCGGGTCGAGAGGGCGTTGACCACCGAGATGCCGACGCCGTGCAGACCGCCGGAGAACTGGTAGTTCTTGTTGGAGAACTTGCCGCCGGCGTGCAGCTTGGTGAGGATCAGCTCGACCCCGGGCACGCCCTCCTCCGGATGGATGTCCACCGGCATGCCGCGGCCATCGTCGATGACTTCCAGGGAGTTGTCCTCGTGGAGGATCACCTGGATCGACTTGGCATGGCCGGCCAGGGCCTCGTCGACGCTGTTGTCGATGACTTCCTGGGCCAGGTGATTGGGCCGGCTGGTGTCGGTGTACATGCCCGGGCGCTTGCGCACCGGGTCGAGGCCGGAAAGCACTTCGATGGCGTCTGCGTTGTAGCTGTTCGGCTGGGCCATGGGATCTCGAATCGTCTTATAGGTCGGAAAAGTCGCTGTCGCGCCACAGCGTGGCAGGCAGGCCGGCGAACGCGAAGAGCATCGGCAGGCGTGTGGCGAAGCCCTGGAAGCCGTGGTCGCCGCCGGCCTGGATGCGCAGCGCGCAGCCGCGGTAATAGGCCTGGGCCTGGCGGTAGTCGAGGGTTTCGTCGCCGGTCTGCAACCACACCTGAAAGCGCGCCGGATCCTGCGGCGGCGGCACCTCAAGCTCGGCCAGGGCGGCGATGTGCCCGGCGGTCAGCTCCCAGGTCTCGTCGCTGTAATAGTTCTGCTGCGGCCCCAGGTAAGCGTCGAACAGCAGGTGCGGACGCACCGCCGGGTTGATCAGCAGGGCGCGCAGGCCATGGCGCTCGGCCAGGCCGGTGGCATAGTAGCCGCCCAGGGAACTACCGACCAGCACGGGCCGGCCGAGCTCGGCGATCAGTGCCTCGAGCTGATCGACCGCCTGACGCGGATGATGGTGCAGCGCCGGCACCCGCAATTGCTCGGCCAGCCCCAGGCGCGCCATGGCGCGCTGCAACTGACTGGCCTTGAACGAGGCCGGCGAGCTGTTGAGACCGTGAATATAGAGAATGGACGGGCTGGCGCTGGGCATTGGGCGGTGACGCGGGCGATTCCTGGGCAAGGGCCGAACGGTAGCAGCTTTTCGGCCTGGGCCTCCAGCGCGACGCGCGCCTCAGTAGCCCTTGACGCTGTAATCCACCTCGAACTGGATGCCGGTGACCCGGGATACACCCGTCTCCAGGCGACCGTCGTCATGCAGGCGCAGCCAGCGATAGCCCGGGGCGCTGCTGTCGACCTGGAACTCCTCGCTGCCGGGGGCGAACTGCACGCAGGTGGAGGGCGAGGCGAGCAGGCGCACGTCGCCACGCTGCTGGTCGAACTCCTGGTGGATATGCCCCCAGAGCAGGGCGCGCACCTGATTGAAGCGCTCGACCACGGCGAACAAGGCACCGGGGTTGCGCACGCCGATCGGCTCCATCCAGCGGCAGCCGATGGAGACCGGATGATGGTGCAGGCAGACCAGGTGATGACGTTCGGGGGCCTCGCCGAGGCTGCGTTCGAGCAGCGCCAGCTGCGCCTCGGCCAGGTAGCCGGGTACGGCGCCGGGGATGGTCGAATCGAGCAGGGTGATGCGCCAGTTGCCGATATCCAGCACCGGCTCGAGCAGTTCGCTGCCGGCACAGGCGGCCTGCATGGCTGGAATGTCGTCATGGTTGCCGGGGAACCAGCGCGCCGGTGCCGGGATGGCCGCGGTCATCTGGCGAAAGCGCGCATAGGAGGCCTCGCTGCCATCCTGGGACAGATCGCCGCTGGCCAGCAGCAGATCGATGCGCGGCTGCTCCTGCAGGACCCGCTCGACCACCCGCTGCAGGCTGTCGCGGGTATCCATACCCAGCAGCTTGCCGTCTGCCTCGGCAAACAGATGACTGTCGGACAACTGCACCAGCAACACCGAAGACTCGGTGGCGGAAACGGACGCGCTCGGCAAAGCGATCTCCCTGGGCCTGATGGGTGGATTATGGTGGCAGTTGCGCGCGAGGGGAACCCGAAAAGCGGGCCTGGATCACACAAAAAAGCCGCTTAGCCGGCAGCCTCTCAGAAAACCGGCGCCGGCTCGTGGCCACAGGCCAGGCAATGGCTCAACCACTCGCCGAGAAAGAGGTTGAGCTGACTCTTCTCGTCCGGCTGATGCATGGCGGCATTGGGGTAGGCATAGATGCTGCGAAAACGCCGGGCATTCTCGGCGCTGACCACCTCGGCCATGCGCGCGTCGTGATAGACCCGCACCTCCAGTTGCGGCACCGGCAGCCAGGGCAGGCTGTGCTCCTGGCGCACCCGCAGGGTGGTGGTGTAGGGACAGGCCTCGAGCACCTCGAGCGTCAGCACGCCGAGCAAGCGATCGCCCTGGCTCAGCGCGACCCGCCTAATTTGCAACTGATCGCGCATCCCCGGCAGCAGGCGCATCAGCCGCGCGTAGTTGGCCTCGCAGGCGGCCTGCAGTTCGACCAGGTCGACCCGGTAGCGCTCGCGCAGCAGGTTCACGACCACAGCCCCCGCACCTCGGCGCGATTGAGCGCCAGCCACTGCAGGGCGATGATGCTCGCAGCGTTGTCGATGCGGCCGTCCTTGACCGCCGCCAGGGCGTCCTCCAGCGGCCAGACATGCACGCGAATATCCTCGCCCTCCTCGACCAATCCATGCACGCCGCCGGCGCCCTCGCTGTCGCAGCGTCCGAGAAACAGATGCACGCGCTCGTCGGAGGCCCCGGGCGACGGGTAGTACTGGGTGATCGGCCATAGCGAGGTGAGGCTCACCCCGGCCTCCTCCATGGCCTCGCGCTGCGCCACCTGCTCCGGCGCTTCGTCGGTGTCGATCAGCCCCGCGACCAGTTCCAGCAGCCAGGGATTGGTGCTTTTCTCCAGGGCACCGACGCGAAACTGCTCGACCAGCAGCACCTTGTCGTGCCGAGGATCGTAGGGCAGCACGCAGACCGCATCGGGGCGCACGAACAGCTCGCGACTGAGGCGCGGGCCCATGCCGCCGGCAAACTGGCGATGGCGCAAATGCAGACGATCGAGGCGATAGAAGCCGCTGAAGCACGGCTCGCGTTCGATGATCTCAACGTCGTCCTGATGCATGATTCCCCCCCATAACACGAACGGGCCCTGGGGCCCGTCCTGGTGACACTGCAGGCGCCGATGGTCGCCTGCCTGATGCTGCCATCACACCTTGTGATAGAGCTGCGCACCCTGCGCCTTGAACTCCTCGGCCTTGGCCTGCATGCCCTGCTCGACCTCCAGATCCAGTGCGGCGATACGCTGCTCTTCAGCATAGACGCGCACGTCCTGGGTGATCTTCATCGAGCAGAACTTCGGCCCGCACATGGAACAGAAGTGTGCCACCTTGGCCGAGTCCTTGGGCAGCGTTTCGTCGTGATAGGCACGCGCCGTGTCCGGATCCAGACCGAGGTTGAACTGGTCCTGCCAACGGAACTCGAAGCGCGCCTTGCTCAAGGCGTTGTCTCGAATCTGCGCCCCCGGGTGGCCTTTGGCAAGGTCGGCGGCATGAGCGGCGATCTTGTAGGTGATGATGCCGGTCTTGACGTCGTCCTTGTTCGGCAGCCCCAGGTGCTCCTTGGGCGTAACGTAACAGAGCATGGCGCAGCCGAACCAACCGATCATCGCCGCGCCTATGCCGCTGGTGATGTGGTCGTAGCCGGGGGCGATGTCGGTGGTCAGGGGGCCGAGGGTGTAGAAGGGCGCCTCGTCGCAGCACTCCAGCTGCTTGTCCATGTTCTCCTTGATCAGCTGCATGGGCACATGGCCGGGGCCCTCGATCATGGTCTGCACGTCATGCTTCCAGGCGATCTTGGTCAGCTCGCCGAGGGTCTCCAGTTCGCCGAACTGGGCCGCATCGTTGGCATCGGCGATCGACCCCGGACGCAGGCCGTCACCCAGGGAGAAGGACACATCGTAGGCCTTCATGATTTCGCAGATGTCTTCGAAATGGGTGTAGAGGAAGTTTTCCTTGTGATGCGCCAGGCACCACTTGGCCATGATCGAGCCGCCACGACTGACGATGCCGGTGACCCTTTTCGCGGTCAGCGGCACATAGCGCAGCAGCACCCCGGCGTGGATGGTGAAGTAGTCCACGCCCTGCTCGCACTGCTCGATGAGCGTGTCGGCGAAGATCTCCCAGGTGAGGTCCTCGGCCTTGCCGCCGACCTTCTCCAAGGCCTGGTAGATGGGCACGGTGCCGATGGGCACGGGGCTGTTGCGGATGATCCACTCGCGGGTCTCGTGGATGTTGGCGCCGGTCGAGAGGTCCATCACCG
>JBFHKK010000177.1:0-5985 GCA_041595475.1 Pseudomonas sp.
CGGCAACACGCCGGCATCCAGCTTGGAAATATCCAGCAGGCTGCCCAGCAGGTCTTCCATCGAGGCCAGGGACTGCTCGATGCCGCGCAGCAGACCGGCAGAATCCGGCGTGTTCACCTGCGGCGCCACCGCCGAAGCAAACAGCCGTGCGGCGTTCAGCGGCTGCATCAGATCATGGCTGGCGGCAGCCAGGAACCGGGTCTTGGAGCTGTTCGCGGCTTCCGCCTCTGCCCGGGCCAGCTGCAGTTCGCGGGTCCGGAATGCCACCCGTTCCTCCAGTTCGAGGTTCGTCTTGGCCAGATTGTCCTGGATGCGCTTGAACTCGGAGATATCAGTAAATGTGGACACGAAACCGCCGCCCGGCATCGGCTCCCCGCGAATCTCCAGGGTGCGTCCGTCCGGCAGGCGCCGCTCGGTGCGATAGGCGGTCTTGGCGCGCAGATGGCCCAGGCGCCGCTGGATCCACTCTTCGGCGTCCTGCTCCGGCTCCACCAGAGCATGGCCGGCGTTGTAGCGCAGGATGCTCTCGACCGGCTCGCCGATGCGCAGCAGTTCGTCGGGCAGCTGGAAGATGTCCTGGTAGCGCTGATTCCAGCCCACCAGCCGCTGATCGGCATCCACCACGGAGACGCCCTGGGTCAGATTGTCCAGGGTCGCCTGCAACAGCTCGCGGTTGAAGCGCACGATGTCGGAACTGCGATCCAGCGCCTGCACGGTCTCGTCCGAGGGCTCGAACTGTCCACCCAGCACCGAACTGAGCAACGCGCGCGCGGTGGCCCCACCCATGGTCGATGCGAGCAGGCGCTCGACGTGGGACACCAGTTCCGGCGGGGCGTCGTCGTCGTCATCCGGCAGCGGATCGTGCCGGGCCTCGGCGAACTCCTTGAGCAGGCTGTGGCTACGCTCCTGGCCGAAGAAGCGCTCCAGCACCGCCGAGAGATCACCGACCCGCACCGGACCGTGGCCGGTACGATGCAGCGGCTCGAGAAAGCGGGCGGCGTCCAGGCGCTCCTGCAGGCTGGCCTGGCTGCCCAGGGAAATGCCGATGAACAGGAGCAGATTCAGGCCCAGACTGAACAGGCTGGCGTGCGACACCGGATCCAGCCCCTGCAGGCCGAACAGGCCGTAGGGCGACAGCCAGGACCAGCCGAAGGGTCCGCTCAGCAGCCAGTCCTGGCCGCTGAAGAATGCCGGGATCAGCAGGGTATAGGCCCAGATCAGGCTGCCGCCGCTCAGCCCCCAGAGGGCGCCACGGGCATTGCCATGACGCCAGTACATGGCCCCGATCAGGGCCGGCGCCAGCTGGGCGATGCCGACAAAGGCGATCAGGCCCAGC
Organism: Pseudomonas sp.; assembly: GCA_041595475.1. Lineage (GTDB taxonomy): Bacteria > Pseudomonadota > Gammaproteobacteria > Pseudomonadales > Pseudomonadaceae > Aquipseudomonas. Next base: position 1,337 of record JBFHKK010000177.1, read on the forward strand.
GAGGCCAGCGAGGCATCGGGAGCGATGAACAGGTAGACCAGATAGGCGCTGGCCAGGAGCACCCCGATGGTCAGGCGGCGCACCCGCTTCACCACCGAGCCCCAGTCCTGCTGGCTGTGCAGGTAGCCGCGATGCAGCAGCCAGGGCATGACGACCTCGTTGCAGACCATGGTGCTCAGGGCGATGCTGGACACCACGACCATTGCGGTCGCGGCGGAGAAGCCGCCGAGAAAGGCGAACACGGCCAGGCCCTGCTCGCCCGTGGCCAGGGGCAGGCGCAACATGAAGGTATCGGGATTGACCCCGCTGCCCAGGGTCTCCAGCCCCAGTTGCGCCAGGGGCACCACGGGCACGCTGATCAGCACGAAATACAGCGGAAAAACCCAGCGCGCGACCTTGAGGTCGTCCCGGTGCGCGTTTTCCACCACCGTCATGTGGAACTGACGCGGCAGGCAGAGGATGGCCAGCGCCGCGATCACGGTCTGCACCGCGAAGGAGAGATTCAGCGAACCGGCCACCGGCATGACCGCCTCGGCCACCACATCGCGGGCCTGGGTCAGGGGCCCGGTCAGCACCACCCAGGCCACGCACAGGAAGGCCACCAGCTTGACCACGGATTCGAAGGCCACCGCGACCAGCAGGCCGTGATGGCTCTCGTTGGAACTGATGTGCCGGGTGCCGAACAGGATGGCGAACACGCCCAGGCCCGCCGCGCTGAGCAGGGCCACATCCGGCGCCTGGGCCAGCTGGGGCGGCGCGAGCACTCCGAAACTCACCGCGATGCCCTTGAGCTGCAGGGCGATGTACGGCAGCACCGCCACCACGCTCAGGGCCGTGCAGAGCACCGCGATGCGCTGGTCCTTGCCGTAGCGGGCGGCGACGAAATCCGGCAGCGAGGTGAGGCTGTTGCGCTTGGCCAGATCGATCATGCGCGCGAGCAGGCGGTGACCGAAGATGAACACCAGCACCGGCCCGAGGTAAATCGGCAGATAGGACCAGCTCGACTCCGCGGCCTGGCCTACCGCCCCGTAATAGGTCCAGGACGTGCAGTACACCGCCAGCGCCAGACTCCAGGCCCAGGGCTTGCGCGCATAGCGTTTGCGGGCGGCGCGCCGGTCGCCGCCGAAAGCTATGACGAACAGCAGCAGCAGATAGGCGCTGGCGATCAGGAACAGCAGGCCCGGACTCATGCGCGCGGCTCGCCGCCTACTGCGGCAGGACCTCCAGGGCGCCGAGTTCCAGATGCCGCTTGTGCAGTTCGTAGTCGAAGCGACCCGACAGCTCGGCGGTCAGCTTCAGCACGGCGGTCTTGCCGGCCGCCAGATGCAGGTGCCGGTCGTAACCATGCAGGTGCAATTCATCATCGATGGCGGACACCAGTTCGATCTCGATCTGATCGCCCTGGCGCACGCGGATGACGGCCGGGCCGCTGATCAGTCCCTGCTCTCCGACCTCGAGTCGGAAGCGCTTGATCGCAGGGGTGGGCGCGGGCGTGGCCGCAGGCGGCGCCGGGGCGACGGCTTGCGGGGCGGCCGTGAGCTCCGGCGCCGGGGCTGGCACCGTCGGCAGGCTCTGGGTCAGCTCCACCGTCGGTGGCGCCTCCGGCGAGAAAAACACGAAAAGACCGGCCATGATCAGACCGGCCAGCAGCAGGAAAACGAGTTGTCGCATGAGCAGGCAGCTCCGGTGAAATGTGCGCCGGCCGGATCATCCGCAGGCGACGGCCGCGACGAAAGTCGACCATCGTCTAATCCGCGTAACGGCTCACAACTGAATAGAATCCCGACGATGATGCTTGTTGCCGACCAGATCACCAAATACTACGGTCAGCGCCGCGCCCTGGACCAGTTGTCGATCGGGATCGAGGCCGGTGAGGTGGTGGGCTTCGTCGGCCCCAATGGCGCCGGCAAGACCACCGCGCTCAAGATACTCGGCGGCGCGATCGCTCCCTCGGCCGGCCAGCTGAGTATCGACGGAGTGGACTGCCGCCGCTATCCGCGGGAACTGCGCCGCCGGGTCGGCTTTCTGCCCGACCGCCCGCCGCTGTACAACGAGATGAGCGTGCGCGCCATGCTCGCTTATTCGGCCCGCCTGAATGGCCTGGATCATGCGCGCAGCAACCGGCGGGTGGAAGAGGTGCTGGAGATCTGCGCCCTGGGCTCGGTCAGCGAGGACCTGGTCGCCTGGCTGAGTCACGGCTACCGCCAGCGGGTGGGCATCGCCCAGGCCATCGTGCATGAACCCCAGCTGCTGATCCTGGACGAGCCCACCTCCGGCCTCGACCCCCGCCAGATTGTCGAGGCGCGCAAGCTGCTGCAGCAGCTGGCCCGGCGTCATACCGTTCTGGTGTCCAGTCACATCCTGGCCGAGCTGGAACAGAGCTGCGACCGCTTCCTGTTCCTGCATCAGGGTCGCATCATCGCCCAGGGCGGCGCCGAGGAACTGCGTGAGCAGCTGCCGCTGGGCCAGATCCGGATCAGCGGCAGCGGCAAGCCGGCGCAGGCACTGGAGGTTGCGAGCGGCTGCCCGGGCCTGGAAGATCTGAGCCTGGCCGACAGCCCTGCCGGTCGCTACGCACTGCATGCCCGGGCCCGCGATGAGGCCACCCGCGAGCGGCTGGTGAGCCTGCTGGTCGAAGCCGGTCTGGGCGTGGCGCAGCTGGAAAGCGCGGATGCCTCCAAGCTGGAGTCGGTCTTCCTGGAACTGACCCGGGAGGCCGCGGCATGAATCTGGTCTGGCTGATCGCCCGGCGCGAGCTGCGCGCCTACCTGCTGTCGCCCATGGGCTACGGCATCATCGCCGCCCTGCTCTGCCTGCATGGCCTGTTCTTCAACGTGACCCTGCTGCAGGGCGAGCTCAGCTCCTATGCCGTGGTCGAGGGCTTCTTCTACCAGTCGGCCGGTTTTGTGGCGGCGGTCGGGGTGCTGCTCAGCATGCGCCTGTTCACCGAAGAGCGGCAGACCGGCAGCGTGATGCTGCTGCTGACCTCACCGGCCGCCGAATGGCAACTGGTCACGGGCAAGTTTCTCGGCGCCTATCTGTTCCTGCTCGGGTACCTGCTGCTGAGCGCCTACATGCCCGGCCTGATCCTGGTCAACGGCAGCATTACGCCGGGTCATCTGGGCGCCGGTTATCTCGGGCTCGCCCTGCTGGGCGCCGTGGTCATCGCCCTGGGCACCCTGGCTTCCGCGCTGGTCAGCAGCCAGGTCCTGGCCGCCGTGCTGGGCGCCGCCCTGGTCACCCTGCTGTTCATCTGCTGGTTTCTGGCCGGCGCCGTGGAAGGCGTGCTGGGCGAGGTGATTGCCTATCTCGACCTGATGATGCAGCACCATATGAGCTTTGCGCGCGGCATCATCAAGCTGTCGACCATCCTCTACGAACTGTCGCTGACCTACCTCGCCCTGCTGGCGGCCAGCCTGACCCTGCTGCTGCAGCGCTGGAGTCACTGACATGACGCTGACCCGCGCCCTGTCGCCCTGGCCCACGCTGCTCGTGCTGCTCGCACCGGTGCTGCTCTATCTGGCCGAGCGCCTGTTTCCCGATGGCCCCGCCGCACAACTGCTGCGGATCGCCGCCGGGGCGATGCTGCTGGTCGGCGCCGCCGGCCATGTCATGGCGCGGCGACGCTGCCCGGCCGCGGCGCCGCTGCTCAACGGCCTGCTGATGGCCGATGCCGCGATCCTGCTGGCCGGCCTGCTGTACACGGCATCGCGACTGGCCTGGCAGCGCCGCGACGACGAATGGGCCGCCATCAGCCTGGTCGCCGGCCTGGTGCTGCTCCTGCTCGCGCTGGCGAGCCTGCTGGCCCTGGCACTGGCGGCCCGCGCCGCCCGGCGCTCGGGCTTCGTGGAGGCCCCGCGTGTGGGCGAAGCCGCCAGCAGCGGCCTGATCCTGTCGCTGGCCGTGACCGCCCTCGCGCTGTTCAACTTTGCCCTGCAGCGCAGCGACTGGCGGGTGGATCTGGCCCACCAGGCGCCTTCCACGCCCAGCCCGGCCACCCTGGCGCTGGTGCAATCCTCCGAGCTGCCGCTGGAAATCCTGCTCTTCTTCGAAAAGCAGAGCCCGGTGCTGGGCCAGCTGCAGAGCTACTTCGACGCCCTGCAGGACCACGGCGTCGCCGTGCGGCGCACCGACCAGGAACTGGAGTTCGACCTGGCCAAGTCGCTCAAGGTCAACCGCAACGGCACCATCACCCTGATCGCCGGCGAGCGTCACGAGAGCTGGCAGATCGGCGAGGACTATGCCGACGCGCGCCGACGCCTGCGTGAGCTGGATCACGTCATGCGCCAGCGGCTGTCCCAGCTCGCCCGCAGCCGGCGCACGATCTACTTCACCCACGAGCACGGCGAACGTCCGGACCGCGATGCCGGCCCCGAGGCGCCCGACGCCGCCCGCACCTTCGGCGAGCTGGTGCGCTCGCTGAACAACAAGGTGCTCTACCTCAGCCCGGCCCGACTGGGCCGCGAGGTGCCACGCGATGCGGACCTCGTGGTCATCCACGGCCCAAGCCAGCAGTTTCTGCCCCAGGAGGTCGAATCCCTGCGTCGCTACACGGCCTCGGGTGGCGCCCTGTTGCTGCTGCTGGATCCGGAGCACGACACCGGCCTGGAGCCGCTGCTCGCCAGCCTGGGCCTGGAACGCGGGCGCGA
>JBFHKK010000178.1:0-5980 GCA_041595475.1 Pseudomonas sp.
AGTCCCACAAAGTACCGACACGACTTCTACAGCGCGGTCCACGGGAGCGCGGGGGTCATACTCCTTTTTCCCTTCTACGCCGGAATCATCGGGATCATGACCGGCACCGGTGCCGCGGTGCGTCAGCTACTCGGCGAGCGAGGCTTCGCCGAGGTGCACAGCCGCCAGGACCTGGCCGGCCACGAACGCATCAGTCTGGGACGGTGGCCGCTATGAGCCTCGAGTTGAGCGACCAGGAGCTGCTGCGCTACAGCCGGCAGATACTGCTGGCACAGATCGACATTGCCGGCCAGCTGCGCCTCAAGGCCAGCCGGGTATTGGTCGTCGGCCTCGGCGGCCTCGGCTCGCCGGTGGCGCTCTACCTGGCGGCGGCCGGGGTCGGCGAACTGCACCTGGCCGATTTCGATACGGTGGACCTGTCCAACCTGCAGCGGCAGATCCTGCATGACACCCCCAGCATCGGCCTGAGCAAGGTCGACTCGGCCCTGGCGCGGCTGGCGGCGCTCAATCCGCAGGTACGCCTGCAGGCGCACCGCAAGGTCCTGGATGCCGACTCGCTGGCCGCCGCGCTGACGGCGGTGGATCTGGTGCTCGATTGCTCGGACAACTTCGCCACCCGCGAGGCGGTCAACGCCGCCTGCGTGGCTGCCGGCAAGCCACTGGTCAGCGGCGCGGCCATCCGCCTGGAGGGTCAGCTCTCGGTGTTCGATCCGCGCCGCGTCGACAGCCCTTGCTACCACTGCCTCTATGGCCACGGCAGCGAGGCCGAGCTGAGCTGCAGCGAGGCCGGCGTGGCCGGTCCGCTGGTCGGCCTGGTCGGCAGCCTGCAGGCGCTCGAGGCGCTCAAGCTGCTGGCCGGCTTCGGCGAGCCGCTGATCGGCCGCCTGCTGCTGATCGATGCCCTGGGCACGCGCTTTCGCGAGCTGCGGGTCAGACGTGATCCGGGCTGCAGCGTCTGTGGGGGGCGGCATGGCCAATGAGGCGCCGGTAGGGGTCTTCGACTCGGGGGTCGGCGGCCTCTCGGTGCTGGGCGAGATTCGTGCCCTGCTGCCGGGCGAATCCCTGCTCTATATCGCCGACAGTGGTCATGTGCCCTACGGCGAGAAGAGTCCCGAGTTCATTCGCCTGCGCTGCCGCGAGTTGGCGGCCTTTCTCCTCGCGCGGGGCGCCAAGGCCCTGGTGCTGGCCTGCAACACCGCCACCGCCGCGGCTGTCGCCGAACTGCGCGAACTGTATCCGCAGCTGCCGATCGTCGGCATGGAGCCGGCGGTCAAGCCGGCGGCGGCCGCGACCCGCTCAGGGGTGGTCGGGGTGCTGGCCACCACCGGCACCCTCAAGAGTGCCCGATTCGCCGCCCTGCTCGATCGCTTCGCCAGCGATGTGCGAGTCATCACCCAACCCTGCCCGGGCCTGGTCGAGCTGATCGAGGCCGGCGACCTGAGCGGGCCGGCGACCCGCGCGTTGCTGCAGGAACGGGTCGCGCCGCTGCTGGCCGAAGGCTGCGACACCCTGATCCTCGGCTGCACCCATTACCCCTTTATCAAGCCGCTGCTCGGCGAGTTGCTGCCGGCCTCGGTCAGCCTGATCGACACAGGCGCGGCGGTCGCGCGCCAGTTGCAGCGGCGTCTCAGCGAGCAACGACTGCTGGCCGAGGGCCCGGCACGCTGCGCGCAGTTCTGGTCCAGCGGCGATCCGGCCAGGATGCAGGCGGTACTGCCCAGGCTCTGGGGCGAGGCGGCGCCGGTGCAGGGACTTTGACAGGGGGCTGCGCCGGTGCTGTTATTTCTTAGCCAGCTTCCATTAAGAACCTAAAGTTTCTTCAATATTTGGCCATCGCGCACACGCAACCCGTGGCCCGTCAAAAAGGACCAGACCATGAATAAACTCCTCACCCTGGCGGCGCTGTCGGCCCTGAGCCTGGCGCCGGTGGTGGCGGCGCAGGCGGCGGATGTGACCTTCGCCGTGGGCCGCACCGATGGTTCGAGCATTGTCTATCGCGTGGGCGCCCAGTTCGATTTCGAGCGTCGCTGGTTCGAAAGCACCACCGGCCACCTGGGCGGCTACTGGGACGCCGGCTACAGCTTCTGGGATGCGCGGGAGACCGCCAGCAGCCACAGTCTGTCGTTCTCCCCGGTGCTGGTCTACGAGTTCGCCGGCGACAGGGTGCGGCCCTATCTGGAGGCGGGCATCGGCATCGCCTTCTTCTCCAGCACCGAGATGGAAGAGCACGATCTGGGCTCGTCCTTTCAGTTCGAGGACCGTCTGGGGCTGGGGATTCGCTTCGCCGGTCAGGAAATCGGCCTGCGCGCGCTGCACTACTCCAATGCGGGCCTGAAGCAGCCCAACGATGGCGTCGAGGCCTACACCCTGCATTACCGCATGAACTTCTAACGTCAGCGCGGCGTGCCGCAGAGACCGGGCCTTGGCCCGGTCTCTTGGTATTCAGCGATAGATGTCCGCCAGGCCGCGGCGCTCGTCCAGGCACTCGGCCGAGCCCATCTCGAACTCGCGGCAGATCAGTGGGCGTTGTGCATAGATGCTGCAGCGCATGCTGTCGCGGTCCAGCGCCGCGCACCAGCCGTCTTCCAGGCGGCGCATCACCTCGCCGCCCCAGGCATCGGTATCGATGAAGCGCGCCGGCACGCCGCTGTCACCGATCAGCATGACCTCCAGCTGGCAGCAGCAGGCGGCGCAATTGGAGCAGCTGACCGCCGGCGGCTCGCCCAACTGGCGATGGGGAATGTTCTGGCTCATGGCCCGGCAGTGTACGCCAGGCGCGCCTGGATCGTGGCTCAGTCCGACCGGCGCAGGCGCAGGCGCTGTTGGTACTGGCTGCGGTAGAGGCCGGCGAAGCCGTGCAGCAGGGGCATCACCAGCGCCCAGATCAGCGCCAGCAGGACCAGGCTCGGAACAGTGCCCAGGGGCAGGCCGACGTCGGCGATCTGCGCCCCGGCAAAGTAGGACAGCGGCCCGGCGATCGCCCCGAGCAGGCTGGCGCGCCACCAGGGCTTGGCCGTCCAGGCCAGGCAATGGTTGAGGGTGGTGGCCAAGAGCAGCCACAGCAGCGCCAGCCACAGCGGGATCAGGGTGCGCGGCTCGTCGAAGTCGAAGACGCCGAGGTTGAGCAGGAAGCTGTCCAGGGCGCTGCCGGCGAAGAATACGCTGAGCAGCAGCTTGCCCTCGGCCGCCCAGCTGCCGATCCACAGCAGGTGCACGGCCAGCACCGCGGCGACTAGCAGCAGCCAGGGGCCGTTGCCGCCGAGCACGCAGGCCAGCCAGCCGAGCTGGAACAGCAGGGCGTTGACGATCAGTTTAGCCATCGAGATTACCTAGCAGGGGCGCCGGACGGGCCGCGGGCTTGGCCAGCAGCAGGTGCGCGGTGCCGATGGTGCGCTCGAGGAAGCCGCCTTCGCAATAGCACAGGTAGAACTCCCACAGGCGATAGAAGTAGTGGTCGTAGCCGAGCTGCTCGAGACGCGTCCGTGCCCGGCGCAGGTTGTCGTGCCACAGACGCAGGGTACGCGCGTAGTGCAGGCCGAATTCTTCCAGATGCAGCAGGTTCATATCGGTCTTGGCGGTGACGATCTCGAGCATCTTGTGCACCGAGGGCAGGGCGCCGCCGGGGAAGATGTAGCGCTGGATGAAGTCGACGCCGCGCCTGGCCTGTTCGTAGCGCTGGTCGCGGATGGTGATGGCCTGCAGCAGCATCAGGCCGTCGTCCTTGAGCAGCTGCGCGCACTGGGCGAAGTAGGTGGGCAGGAAGCGATGGCCGACCGCCTCGATCATCTCGATCGACACCAGCTTGTCGTAGCGGCCCCTGAGGTCGCGGTAGTCCTCCAGCAGCAGGGTGATGCGGTCCTCCAGTCCCTGCTCGGCGATGCGCCGGGCGGTGTGCAGGTACTGCTCGCGCGACAGGGTGGTGGTGGTAACCCGGCAGCCGTAGTGGGTGGCGGCGTAGATGGCCATGCTGCCCCAGCCGGTGCCGATTTCCAGCAGGTGATCCGAGGGACGCAGCTCCAGTTTCTGGCAGATGCGCTCGAGCTTGTTCAGCTGGGCCTGCTCCAGGCTTTGCACGGGGCCGGCGAACATGGCCGCCGAGTACATCATGGTCGGGTCGAGAAACTGCTCGAACAGCTCGTTGCCCAGGTCGTAGTGGGCGGCGATGTTGCGCCGCGAGCCGCGCCGGGTGTTGCGGTTGAGCCAGTGCAGGCCCTGGATCAGCGGCCGGCCCAGGCGCGCCAGGCCACCCTCCATGGCATCGAGCACCTCCAGGTTGCTGACGAAGACGCGGATCACCGCGGTCAGGTCGGGGGTGCTCCAGTAACCATGGATATAGGCTTCGCCCGAGCCGATCGAACCGTTGCCGGCCACCAGGCCCCAGACCGCGTCGTCGAGCACGCGGATCTCGGCGCGCAGCTCGGCCTGGGGGTCGCCGAACTCCAGGCACTGATCGTGCTCGACTATGGTCAGCTGGCCGTGGCGCAGCCGGCTCAGCTGGCGCAGCACGGCGCGGCGCAGCAGGCCGGCGCCCAGGCCGTTGCCGCTGCGCACCCAGTCTTTCGCGGAGGTCAGGCTAAAGCTTTTCATGGCAGGCTTCCTTCGGTTGCGCATGGGCCACGCGGAACTCATCGGCGGCGGCCCTGTGGTTGAACAGCGGGATGCGTTTGAGCAGCAGGCGCAGGGCCTGCCAGTAGATGCCGGCGAGGGTCTTGCCGGTCATCCAGGGGAACGTCAGCAGGTAGCGGTGCAGGCTGGCGCGGTCGAGGGCCTGGCGCTTGAGGCTGAGGCTGGCGTCGAACAGCTTGTGCTCGCCCTGCCAGTCGGCCATATGGATGCCCAGGCGCTCGCCGGCCGGGCTGAAGTGCATGCGGTACTCCAAGTCTGGCGGCAGGAAGGGCGAGACGTGCAGGGCCTTGGCTACGGCGAACTGCTGGTGGCCGTCGCCGCTGGCCGGCAGCACGTAGTGATAGCGCTCGCCCCAGGGGGTGTTGCTGACCTCGCAGAGGATCGCGGCCAGGCGGCCGTCGGCGTGGTGGCAGTAGAAGAAGCTGGCCGGGTTGAACGCCAGCCCCCAGCTGCGCGGCTGGGTCAGCAGGCAGATACGCCCCTGCGGCGCCTGGCCCAGGGCTTCGCCGAGGCGCTGACGCACGGCATCGATCAGGCGCATGCCGGCGCGGGTGAACTGCGGCAGGTAGTCGCTTTCGCGGAAGGCGAAGGGCGCCCAGCGACTGCGCCCGGCCAGGGGCGAGAGGGCGAGCAGCTGCTCCTGCTCGGCCAGGTCCAGGTAGAGCAGGCCCATGCGGTAGCGAAAGGCGTGGCTGCGCGGGGCGAAGCGACGGTGGCGGACCCAGCCGCTGTAGAGGGCGCTGTGCATCAGAGGGCCTCGCCGAAGGCCTGGCCCACGCGCAGGGCGCTGACCACCCCGTCCTCGTGGAAGCCGTTGGCCCAGTAGGCGCCGCAGTAGTAACTGTGCTGCGGGCCCTGCAGCTCCTGCCAGCGCGCCTGGGCGGCCATGCCCGCCAGGCTGTACTGCGGATGGGCATAGCGGTAGCGGCCGAGGATCTTGTCCGGGGCTATGGCCGCGGTCTGGTTGAGGCTGACGCAGAAGGTGGTGTCGCTGTCGATGCCCTGCAGGATGTTCATGTTGTAGGTCACCGCCGCCGGCTGCTCGAGCGGCCCGCCGAGGCGGTAGTTCCAGCTGGCCCAGGCCAGGTCGCGGGTCGGCAGCAGGCGGGTGTCGCTGTGCAGCACCACATCGTTGTCGGCATAGGGCAGGGCGCCGAGGATCTCCCGCTCGGCCGCGCTCGGCTCGGCCAGCAGGGCCAGGGCCTGGTCGCTGTGACAGGCCAGCACCAGCTTGTCGAAGCGCTCGTGGCCGGCGGCGCTGTGGACGGCCACCCCGTCCGGGTCGCGCTCGATGCGCGCCACCGGGCAATTCAGACGGATGCGCTCGGCGAAGGGGGCGGTCAGCGGCTCGATA
>JBFHKK010000179.1:0-5941 GCA_041595475.1 Pseudomonas sp.
GTGTTCTATCGGCAAATTCAGGTCGGCCGGGTCAAGAGCTATGCCCTGGCCGATGACCAGCGCACGGTCGAGGTCAAGCTGTTCATCGAGCCGGCCTACGCCAGTCTGGTGCGCAAGCACACGCGTTTCTGGCTGGCCAGTGGCATCAGCGTCGAGGCCGGCCTGTCCGGCTTCAAGGTGCGCACCGAGTCCCTGGCCAGCATAGTCGCCGGCGGAATCGCCTTCGCCACGCCCGAGCACCGCGCCGACAGCCCACCGACCGATCCGAGTCTGCCGTTTCGCCTGTATGACGACTTCGAGACGGCCCAGGCCGGCATCCGCGTGCAGGTCAGGTTCAGCGACTTCGAGGGGCTACAGGCCGGGCGCACGCCGGTGCTGTACAACGGCATCCAGGCCGGTACCTTGAAGAATCTGAAGGTCGACGACGACCTGACCGCCGCCACCGGCGAGTTGACCCTGGACCCGCGTACCGAGGACTTCCTGACCGAAGGCGCCGAGTTCTGGGTGGTCAAGCCGTCCATCTCCATGGCCGGCATCACCGGGCTGGAGGCCCTGGTGAAGGGCAACGACATCGCGCTGCGGCCAGGCGAGAAGGGTGCGCCGGCCAAGCGTGAGTTCGTCGCGCGGCCCAAGGCGCCGCCGCTGGATTTGGGTACGCCGGGTCTGCATCTGGTGCTTTCCAGCGACAGTCGCGGCTCCCTGGGGGTGGGCAGTCCGGTGCTCTTCCGCCAGGTCGAGGTGGGCTCGGTGCAGAGCGTGCAACTGACACAGAACAATCGCCTGGTGGCCTTCGGCGTGCATATCGAGCCCGAGTATGCCCAGCTGGTGAACAGCAGTACGCGCTTCTGGAATGCCAGCGGCATCACCCTCAAAGGTGGCTTGTCCGGGGTCGAGGTCAAGAGCGAATCGCTGCAGACATTGCTGGCCGGCGGCATCGCCTTCGAGACGCCTGACCCGCATGCGACCGGCGCGCGTCAGGTCCAGCGCTTCGCATTGCATGACAGTCGCGACCGCGCCCTGCAGGGCGGCGAACTGATCCGCATCCGTCTGCCGCGCGGCGATGGCCTGGGCCCGGGGACGGCCATTCGCTTTCGTGGTCTGCAGGTCGGCAAGGTCGAGACCATCGAGTTGAGTGAAGACCTGCAGGGCGTGGTCCTGCAGGCGCGCATTCTGCAGGCCGGCGAGCGCATCGCCCGGGCGGGCAGCCAATTCTGGGTGGTCGGGCCGCAACTGAGCCTGGACGGGGTCGCCAACCTGGACACCCTGGTCGGCGGTCCTTATCTGGAGGTGTTGCCGGCGCAGCGCAGCGGCAGCCGAGAGACCGAGTTCGTCGCCCTGGCCGCGCCGCCCAATCGGCTGGCCGAACAACCGGGCCTGCGTCTGGTGCTCAGTGCGCAGCGGCGCAATTCGCTCAAGGCCGGCGAGCCGGTGACCTACCGCGAGGTGCCGGTGGGCAAGGTCACCGGTGTCGAACTGGGTTCCAATGCCAATTTGGTGCTGGTCCATGTGCTGATCGAGCCACGTTACGCGCCTCTGGTGCGCGGCGGCAGCCGCTTCTGGGTCAGCTCCGGTATCTCCGTCGAAGCCGGGCTGCTGAAGGGGGTGAAGGTGCGCAGCGAGTCGCTGGAAACCCTGATCGCCGGCGGCGTGGCCTTCGCCACCCCGGACGGCGAACAGGTCGGCGGGGACGCCCTGCCGGGGCAGACCTTCGCCCTGTTCGAGGAGCCTAAGGACGAGTGGTTGCAGTGGGCGCCTAAGATCGCCTTGGCGCAGTAGCACCCCGAACAAGGGCCGCAGATGCGGCCCTTGTTATTGCGACTGAAGGCTCTCAGGCCGGCTCGGCGCTCGCTTCCGCCTTCTCGGCCTGGTGCTCGGCGCTCTGACGCGGGCGGATAAATTTCCAGTCGGCCTCGTCGATATAGATGCCGGCCGGGCCGCTGCCGCCCTCCAGGTCGATGGCCACATGGGCCGAGACCTGCGGCTTGACCGAGGCGAGGATGGGCACGAAGCCCAGCTGCAGGCTGGTCTCGATCAGCGCCTGCTGATTGCGCTCGTCGATGTCGGCGGCTTCGTCCAGGTAGTAGGGCAGGCGTACCCGTCCGGCCTGCTCGCGATCCATCAGGTGCAGCAGCAGGTACATGTTGGTCAGCGCCTTGATGGTCATGGTGGTGCCGTTTGAGGCCGCCCCGTCGATGTCGGTGTGGATCACCGGGGCACCGCCGACCTTGGTGATCTCGAAGGCCAGCTCGAACAGGTCCTTGAGGCCCAGCTGATTGCCGTTGGCCGCCACCAGGCGGGCCAGGTACTCCTTGGCCTGCTCGTTGCGGGCATCCTGTTCGCTGCTCTGCTGCAGGTCGAACACCGACAGGGTTTCGCCAGCCTCGTACTGGCCGGCGCTGTGGATGATCTGGTCGATGTGCCTGAGCGCGTCCTTGTTCGGCGCCAGGACGATGCGAAAGCTCGACAGGTTGGAGACCTGGCGCTTGTTGATCTCGCGGTTGAACAGCGCCAGCTGGTGTTCCAGGTTGTCGTAGTCGCTGCGGATGTTGCGCAGGGTCCGGGCGATGTCGGTGACCGCGGCGCGGCGGGCCTTGGCCAGGGTCAGGGCCTCGTCCTGGCGGTGGGCGTAGGCATTGACCAAGAGCTGCAGGCGGCGCTCGACATCGTCCTCGCTGTCGAACTTGGCCACGCCCTTGAGGCGCACCTGGGCATAGAGCGCCTCGATCTGCCCGTCGATGCGCTGCAGGCCCTGCCAGGCGTCCTGGTAGTCGTGGAGCAGCGGCAGCAGGTTGTCCAGGCTGTCGTCTACCGGTTCGGTGAAGGGCGTGCCGAACGGCAGGTTGGCCGGCAACAGCTGGCGGCGGCGCAGGGCGTCGTCGAGGGTGCGCTGCTTGGCCTCCAGATCGGCCAGCTGGCGGCCGACCAGTTGCAGCTTGGCAGACAGCTGCTGGACGCGCTCGGCGAAGGCGTCGCTGGTTCTTTTCAGCTCGTCCTGGGCGGCCTCCAGCTGGGCCAGTTGTTCCAATTTATCGGCCTCTTCAACAGTGAGCGTCTGGCTGCGGCGGTAGTCCTCCAAAGCCTTCTGCGCATCCAGAACGGCCTGGTACAGCGCCTCGGCCTGGGCCTTGCTGGCGGCACGGTCGGCGGCCACCGCCTGCTGGGTCTTGAGCTGCTTGAGTTCGCGTTCCAGGCGATCCTTCTGGTCGCGCAGGGCGGCGCGGTCGGCCAGCGCCTGCAGGGCCGGCGGCTCGATAGCGGACAGGTCGATGGACAGGCCGGGAACGGCGAAGGTATCGCCCTTGAAGCGCTCCAGCAGCGCCTCCACGGCTTTCACCCAGCCGTTCCCCTCGATGCTGATGCCCTTGTCGCCGAGGGGCAGGCCGAACAGCTGGCCGTTGAACAGGCGCATCAGCCGGTCGACATCGGCCTGGCTGAACTCCTCGCGCAGACGCGCATAGCTGTTGTTGTCGGCATGCTCGAGCTGCTGCCTGAGCGACTTGAGACGCTTCTCCAAGTCGCGCAGGCGCTCGTCCAGGTCTTCGCTGGAGAACTGCCGCGACTGGGCCAGGGCGCCGGCCAGTTCGTCGTGGGCGTCCTTGGCGGCCAGCAGCTGGGCCTCCAGCACCTGGGCGTCGCTGACCAGGGCGAAGCGGTTCTTCAGCACCGCCAGCTCCCCCAGCCAGCGCTGGATCTCGCTGATCTCGCGCTCCAGGCGCATCAACTCGGCGGTGCCACCGCGCTGTTCCTGCTGCAGGCCATCCTGCTGGCGCTGGTAGTGCTCGGCCTGGATCAGCAGTTCCTCGCGGCGGGCGCCGGCGTAGTCCTGCCAGCTGCCGAGCAGCGAGTCGAGCAGCGGCGAGAGGCGGTGCAGCTTGCCGCGCAGCTGCTCGCGCTGGACCAGGCCGGCGGCCAGGGCCTCGATCAAGGGGCCGGCGGCGACCAGCGCCTGGTAGTCCTGCTCCATGCGCCGCACGTCGCGGAAGGCCTCCTCGGTGGCGGCGATATAGTCGACGCTGCCCGAGCGCAGGCTGTGCTCGAAGGCATCGAGGAACAGTTGCTTCAACTTCGCTGCCGTAATTTCCCGCATATGCAGCAGGTTGATAAACAGGGCGCGGAAGGTCTTCAGGCTCTGCTCGCTGGTCGAGCGCAGCGGGATCAGGGTCAGGTCTAGGGGGATCGAGGTGTGGCCGCCGACCAGCAGGCGGCGCAATTCGTCCGGCTTGAGTTCGTAGGCGATGATGCCGGCCTGGCCGAGGTTCTTGAACAGCTCGCGCTGGCGCAGGCAGGTGCCGTTCTGCTGGTAGTGGTTCAGGTCCAGCTCGCCCTGGTAGGCGAAGAACTGATGGCCGAAGCCGCCACCCGGGCCGCGCCCGGCCACGCCTATGACGTGGGGGCCGTGGGGCAGGGCGACTTCCACCAGGATGTAGCTGGTGTCGCTGGCGAAGTAGAACTTGCGCGACTGTTCCAGGCTGTACTTGCCGAAGCTCATGTCCGACATGCGCGCCAGGATCGGGAACTGCAGGGCGTTGATCGACGCCGACTTGCCCAGATTGTTGGCACCGTAGACCGACAACGGGTTCTCCAGCGGGAACAGGCCGAGGCTGTAGCCGGCGGTGTTCAGCAGGGCGAAGCGGCGGATGCCGTAGCGTTCCTGGCTCATGCGTCTATCTCCTGGGCGGCGCGTTCTTCGGCCAGGGCACGGGCCAGGGCCTGCTCTTCGGTTTCTTCCTGCGCTTGGGCGTCATCGTCGAGGGCGATCGGCGCCTCGTCGCCGTCATCGTCGAGCAGCAGCGGGGCCGGCAGGGGCAGATCCTGGCTGTGCAGGCTGGCGGCCAGGTCGCGGTCATGCTGCACCGCCAGGCAGACGTCGAGGAAGCGGTGCATGGGCGCCAGGAAGCGGTACACGCCGTTGCTCTCGGCGGCGAAGCCGAGCTGAGTGAGGCGGCGGATGATCTTGTCTTCCAGCTCCTCGAAGCTGGTGATCTCGGCCTGCAGAAAGAGGTCGCGGTATTTGTCCAGCAGCGCCGGCAGTTCGTCGCGGCCGATGCTGCCGCCGTCCAGCACGCTCAGCGGGTCGCGGCCCTGGTCGGCCAGGTGCTCGACCAGGATGAAGGTGAACAGGGCCAGGCGCTGGGCGGTCTTGTTGACCTGGGCGCCCATCTGCTCGGGGACGAAGTAGAAGAAGCCGCGCGGGTCGCAGACCAGCTCGAAGCCCAGGGCCTTGAACAGGGCGCGGTACTGGTCCTGCAGGTTGGACAGCTGGGCATAGGACTCAGGCTCGCTGCGCGAGAGGTGATAGCCCTTGAACAGCTCGCGGAAGATCGCCGAGAGCTGGGTCATTTCGTTCAGATCGATATTCATGCGGCGGGGGTTCCTGGCGCAGGCTTGTGCAGGGCATAGGAGCTCAGGCTGAGCTGATGCTCGCGGGTCAGGTAGTCGCGGCGCGCCAGGCGTTCGCGCTGGAAGCGGGCGTCGCGCGACAGGCGCGAGAACCAGTAGAGCAACTCGTCGGTGGCGCCGTCCGGCTCCTGTTCCAGCAGCCAGTGCATCAGGTCGGGCAGCGGCAGGGCCTGCTCGCAGCGCTCGAGCATCTCGCGGGCGGTCTTCGGCGCCTTGGGCGCGCCGCTCCTGCGCGTGCCGCTGGCCTTGGGGAAGTGCGCCGGCTTGGCCTCGAAGCGGGCCAGGGCGTAGACGTAGGCCTCGACCTGGGCGGCGCTGCCGAGAAAGGTGCTCTGTGGCCGGCTGAACAGCGGTAGCGCGGCCTGGGGCACGGCATCCAGGCCGCGCTTGCGAATCGCCGACAGGGCCAGGGCGGCGCCGCGGGTCACGGCATTGTGCCGGCGCGCCTCCTCGCGCAGCGGCAACAGCAGTTCGCGGGCGCGGCGCAGGGTCAGCTGGGCGGTGGTCTGCATCTCCAGGATGCGCGCGTGGGTGCGCAGCA
>JBFHKK010000180.1:0-5934 GCA_041595475.1 Pseudomonas sp.
CAGGGCTTCGCCGCGCAGCAGCAGGGCGCGCATGGCGCGCTGCACGGCCGCCCGATCGGAGGGGTGCAGCCAGCCGAGCAACTGCTCGAGACTGCTTATCGCGCAGCCCGGGTCGCGGCCGAACAACTGCAGGGCTTCGGGACTCCAGTGAAAGGCCTCGCGGTACTCCCAGCTGCCCAGGGCGGCGATCTGTTGGGCCTGCTGCAGGCGCCGGGCATTCTGCTCCAGGGCGAGCAGCAGGGCGCGCTGGGCACGGTAGTCGCGATAGCCGAGATAGAAGATCAGCAGGCTGCTGATCAGCACGAAGCTCAGGCCCTTGACGGTCTGTAGCTGGGCGAACCAGTCAGGGTCGCTGACCAGGGCGCGCAGCAGGCCGTCGCTGGCGATGATCCAGATACAGCTGAACAGGCCATAGAGGCCGGCCAGGCGCAAGGGAAGTCTCAGATCGGGATGCATCCGTTCCCACCGGTGACGGGTTTCAGGGGCGCCGGCGCGGTGGCGGAAAATCGTCCGGTTCGGCTTTGTCTTCAGTCTAGTTGGCACTTGGCTGAATGCCGCCGGCGATGCCTCGAGTGGTCGGCGGCGCGCTGTGCGCTCCATGGCGGTGACGGTTGCGCATGCCAGGAGATGTCGCGGGCGCAGGCGCCCTGGCGACCTTAACTTTGCCGCTGGGCTGGCTGCGGCAACCGACCGCAGCGCGGCCTGGTTGTCGCCCGCCCGCCACCTGCTAGAGTCGCGCCCCATGAAACTGGCCCGCACCGACCGCACGCTGATCGCCTGGATGCTGTATTTCAGCGTCCTGTTCGCTGCGCTCGCCTGCAGCATCGGCCACGGCCAGATGGCCGGGCTGCAGCTCAGCGGCCTGGCCGGCGGCTATTGCGCCTTCGACGGCGCTGCCGGCGCCGAGCCGGCCGGCGGCCTGGTCGCCGTCAATCCCGCTACCGGCAGTGGCTGCGCCCTCTCGTCCAGCTTCGGCGCCCTGCTGCTGGCGGCTTTCTTCGGCCTGCTCGGGCTGCTTGCCGGTGCCCGCCAGGCGCCGGCCCCGGCCGCGCCGGTCGCCCGAACGCCTCGCTATCTCTGGCCCTCGGCCAACCCCCGCGCCTCCCCGTCCCTCGCCTGAGCCAGCCCCGGCGCTGTCGCCCGTAGCGCGCGCCGTCTGCCCCTGACCATTTTCTTGCGAGTGCCCGCCGCGCTGCGCGCCGGCCATGACGCCGCGCCCGCCCGGCGGGCAGTCGCCCGCATCAAGGGATGCCCCATGCGTTGTGCATTGTTATTCAGCCTGCTGACCCTGAGCGTCGGCCTGGCTTTTGCCGAACCGGTCAAACTCAAGCCCGCCAGCGTGATCGGCCAGCGCGCCCTCGACCCGACCGCGCCGAGCATCGCCGATAAGCGCAAAGAACTGGCACGGATTCCCGGCGGCGCCGGCCTGGTCGATGCCGAGACCTACAAGAGCGGGCGCAGCAGCACCCTGCAGGACGTCCTGGGCAGCGCCACCGGGGTGTTCGTCCAGCCGCGCTTCGGCGCCGAGGAATCGCGCCTGTCGATTCGTGGCTCGGGTCTGCAGCGCACCTTCCACCAGCGCGGCATCCTGCTGCTGCAGGACGGCGTGCCGATCAACCTGGCCGACGGCAGCGGCGACTTCCAGGCCATAGAGCCGCTGGCGCTGGAGCATATCGAGGTGCTGCGCGGCGCCAATGCCTGGCACCACGGCGCGGCCAACCTGGGCGGGGCGATCAACTTCGTCAGCCCCAGCGGCCGCTCCGCCGCGCCTGTGAATCTGCGCGCCGAGGCCGGCAGCTACGATTACCGCCGGCTCTTCGCCGCCGTGGCCGAGGATTTCGGCGACTGGGATGCCTATCTGAGCGCCTCCGACTACGCCCAGGACGGCTTTCGCGAGCATGCCCGGCAGGACAACCAGCGCGTTTTCGCCAACCTCGGCGGACGCCTCAATGAGCGCCTGAGCACGCGTTTCTACCTCAGCCACGTGGAGACTGACTCCGAACTGCCCGGCAACCTGACCCAGGCCCAGCTGCGCAAGGATCCGCGCCAGGCGGCGGCGAGCCATATCAGCGGCGATCACAGGCGCGACTTCAACCTCAGGCGCATCGGCAACCTGACCCGCCTGGAGCTGGACGGCGGCCATCGCCTGGAACTGTCCGGCTACTACAGCGACAAGCAGCTGTGGCATCCGATCTTCCAGGTGCTGGATGTGCACAACCAGGACTATGGCCTGCGCCTGGCGCACCGCTGGGAGGAGCACGGCTGGCGCTGGCAGGCGGGGGTCGAGGCGGCCCAGGGGCGCAACTGGGACTCGCGCTACCAGAACCAGTCCGGGCGCGCCGGGCGCAAGGTCAACGAACTGCACCAGCGTGCGCGCAACCTCAATCTGTTTTCCGAGTTGGAGCTGCCCCTGGCCGAGCGTTGGGCGCTGATCGGCGGCCTGAGCTGGCTGCAGCAGCGGCGCGAGGTCGACGACCGCCTCAGGTGCAACGCCTTCGTGACCGCGTTCTGCCTGGCCCAGGACGAATCCTTCGACAGGACCTACGGCGCCCGCATCGGCCGTTTGGGGCTGCGTCACGACCTGGCCGAGGGCGTGCAACTGTTCGCCAACCTGAGCCAGAGCTACGAGCCGCCGACCTTCAGTGAGCTCACCGGCGGCCAGCAGGTTACGCCCAACCAGGCCCAGCGCGGTCTGACCCTGGAGATCGGACTGCGCTGGCATCGCGGCGACCTGGAACTGGATCTGGCGGCCTATCGCAGCGAGATCCGCGACGAACTGCTGTCGCTCAACGACCCCAGTGGCAATCCCCTGGGCACCACCAACGCCGAGCGCACACTGCACCAGGGCATCGAACTGGGCGGCGCCTGGACCCTGGGTCGGTTCGTGCTGCGCGGCCAGTACCTGCTCAACGATTTCCGCTTCGACGACGACGCCAGCTACGGCGACAAGCGCATCGCCGGGGTGCCCAGTCAGTTCCTCAAGGGCGAGGCCCTCTGGCAGCGCGAGGGCTGGTATGCCGGGCCGACCCTGGAGTGGGTGCCGGTGCACTACGCCGTCGACCACGCCAACAGCCTCTACGCCGAGGGCTACGCGCTCTGGGGCCTGAAAGGCGGTTACCGGCCGTTCGACGGCCTGGGCTTTTTCGTCGAGGGCCGCAATCTGTCGGACAAGACCTACGTCGCCACCACGGGCGTGATCGCCGATGCCAGGGGGCAGGATGCCGCGCTCTTTCTGCCCGGTGACGGCCGCAGCCTGTTCCTCGGCCTGGAGTGGCGGCTATGAGCGCGGCCCTGCCGGCGGCCAGCCTGCCGCGCCTGAGCTGGCGCCAGCGCCTGCTGCGGCTGCTGCCCTGGCACCGGCGCCTGGCCCTGCTGGCCTGCCTGGGCGTACTCAGCTGGGCCGGCAGCGGCCTGCTGCATCCGCTGATGAGCAACCTGCAACCGCGTCCGGCGAACCAGGCGCCGCCGCAACAGCCATTGCCGCTGGATGGGCTGCGCAGTCCTGCTCAGGTGCTGGGCGCGGCCGGAATCGACTCGCTGCAGGGCCTGCGTCTGCTGGTGCTGGACGGCCAGCCCTACTACCAGGCGCGCCTGGTCGGTGAGGCGCTGCCGCGCTACTGGCAGGCGCGCAGCGGCCAGGAGCAGGATCTGGTGGCGCGTCATGCCGAGGCCCTGGCCGGGCATTACCTGGGCCGCGACGAGCCGCTGCGCTATGCCGGCAGCCTGGAAGGCTTCGACGGCGAGTACGCCTTCATCAACCGCCTGCTGCCGGTGGCCCGGGTCGATACCCGGCGTGACGATGGTCTGCGCCTGTATGTGGACCTGTTCCAGGATCGCCTGGGCAGCCTGGTCGATAATCGCAAGGCCTGGTTCGGCGCCCTTTTCCAGACCCTGCACAATTTTCGCTGGCTGGAGGCGGCCGGGCCCTGGCGCGTGCTGGCGATGCTGGTGCTGTTGGCGGCGATTCTCTCGGCCACCCTGTTCGGCGTCGGCCTGTTCATCGCCCGCGGGCGGGCCCGCAGCTGGCGCCGCCGCCTGCACGGCTGGGGCGGCCTGGGCCTGGCCGCGGCGACCCTGAGCTTCGCCGCCAGCGGCGCCTGGCACCTGCTGCACAAGCAGGGCGCCGAGCCCTGGCCGGCGAACTTCGTGGCGAATTTCCCAGTGGCGGCGCTGGCGCACGCGCCCTCCGCCGACTGGCTGCTGCGCGGCGAGGAAATCTACAGCCTGAGCCTGCTCGAGCTCGATGGGCAGCCGATCTGGCGGGTTCAGGGCCGGCAGTTCGGCAGCATGCCGAGTCTCCACTACCTGGATGCCGGAGGCCGCGAGCTGGCCGACGACACCCCGCGCCGTTACGCCGAGCAGCGCCTGGATCATTACGCGCAACGGCTGGGCCTGGGCCAGGCGCAGAGCCTGAGCCTGCAACAGGCCTTCGATCACGACTACGGCTTCGTCTTCAAGCGTCTGCCGGTGTTCAAGGCGACCTATGTCGACGCGCACGCCACCGCGCTCTATATCGACCCGCTGGACGGCGTCCTGGCCGGCCGCGTGGGCGATGCCGACCGCGCCGAGGGCTGGACCTTCGCCTACCTGCACAAGTGGGAGTTTCTCGCCGGCCTGGGGGCCGGCTACAAGCATTTGGCCCTGGGCCTGGCGGCCCTCGCCCATGTGCTCTTGGCCCTGCTTGGCCTGAGCCTGCTGCGCAGCCGTGGCCGTTGATTCGACCCAGCAATACCCTGGACACTGCGTTCACCACCGATGAGGAGTTTGCCCATGCCGTTGAAGAAAACCCTGCTGCTGTGCGCCTTGCTGGCCGGCGCCCTGAACGCCGGCGCCGGCGACTTCACCGCCGGCGAGTTGCACATCGCTCAGCCCTGGTCGCGTGAGATGCCGCCGGTGGCGCCGACCGCGGCGGCCTATTTCGTGGTGCACAACAGGGGCGAGCAGGCCGACCGCCTGCTCGCGGTCGCCACCCCGGTCGCGGCCCAGGCCGAGTTGCACGAGCATGTGCACGCCGAGGGCCTGATGAAGATGCAGCAGGTGCCGAGCGTCGAGGTGCCGGCCGGCGGCGAGCTCAGGTTCGCGCCCATGGGCTACCACGTGATGCTGTTCGGCCTCGAACGGCAGCTCAAGGACGGCGAACGCTTCCCCCTGACCCTGACCTTCGAGCGCGCCGGCGCACTGGAGATTGAGGTGCAGGTGCAGGCCCAGGCGCCTGCCGCGAAAACCGCCGAGCACGCCCACTGAGGGGCCGCCTGCAGGTTGTGCCGGCGCGGCCTAGCGTCGGCGCAACTGGCTGCGGCCGCGGCTGAGGTCGGCCAGCAGTTGCGCCAAGTCGTCATAGCGCGCCGGCGCCACCGCCAGTTCCAGGGCGGCACCCTCGGCGTCGAAGCTCTCCTTTTCCAGCCGGCACTGCAGTTCGGCCAGGCGCGCCTTGAACAGTCCCAGTTCGGCAAAGGCGCAGTGGCAGCTGCAGTTCAGCCGCGCCACTCGTTCCTCGCGCTCGCCGCCCTGCAGGCACTTGTGGGCGCTGCCGCCATAGGCGCGGGCCAGGCCGCCGGTGCCCAGGGGAATGCCGCCATACCAGCGAATCACCAGCACCGCCACCTGGTCGAAGCCCTGGCCCTCGATGGCGGCGAGGATGGGGCGTCCGGCGCTGCCGCCTGGTTCGCCATCGTCGCTGAAGCGGTATTGCCCGCCGATCTTCCAGGCCCAGCAGTTGTGGCTGGCAGCCGGATCGCGGGCGCCGTCGATGAAGGCCTGGGCCTCGGCGGCACTGGCCACGGGCGCGGCCAGGGCGAGAAAGCGGCTCTTGCGAATCTCCTCGCGGTATTGGCAGGGCGCCAGCAGGCCGGAGCTCATGGGCGTGGCCGCCGGTATGGCCGCTGGTCGTGGCTGGTGGCGAAAGCGGCTGGCGCGGCAAGGATCGAGGGCATG
>JBFHKK010000181.1:0-5925 GCA_041595475.1 Pseudomonas sp.
GTGTTGGCGCGCACATCGGTGCCGCCCTGTTTCTCGGTCATGGCCATGCCGATGGTGGCGCCGTGCTTCTGCTCGATCGGCAGGTTGCGCGGGTCGTACTGGGTCGAGAGGATCTTCGGCAGCCACTGTTCGGCGATATCCGCCTGCAGCTTGAGTGCCGGCACGCTGGCGAAGGTCATGGTCAGCGGGCAGCCGCTGCCGGCCTCGGCCTGGCTGTGCAGGTAGCTCATGGCGGCGCGCGCCACCTGGGCGCCGGGCCGGGGGTCGGTCCAGGGCAGTGAGGGGATGCCGTGCTCGATGGCCGCGCCCATCAACTGGTGGTAGGCCGGGTGGAACTCCACCAGGTCGATGCGGTGACCGTAGCGGTCGTGACTCTTGAACAGCGGCTTGTTCTCGTTGGCCAAAAAGCCCGCCGCCATCAGCTCGCCGCCGGCCAGGGCACCGTAGGCGTCGATCCGCGCCTCTGCCCAGCCACCGCCGAAGCGCCGCGTCCACTGCTGCAGCGGCAGGTCGATCCGGAAGAGGTTGGCGCCATCCAGCGGCGGCACCTGGTTGAACACCTCATGGGTTTCGGCGAGCACTTGGGGCTTCACGGCTGGGGCTCCTTGGCGCCGACGGCGCGCAGACAGAAGGTGACCAGGCTGTCGCTGACCTGCTCCAGCGACAGCGAAGGATGGCCGGCCTCACGGGCGGCGCGCGCCGGCGGCGACAGCGGGCCGACCAGGGATTCGGCGATGGCGCCGACCAGGCAGGCGGCGATCAGCGGCGGATGCGGCACATGGAACAGCCCGCGCGCGCCGCCCTCTTCCAGCAACTCGACGAACAGCTCGGCATAGGCTTCGCGGTAGAGCAGGCGCTGCTCATCGACCTCGGGCTCGACCGGTTCGGCGATCAGGGCGAAGGCCAGGCGCCGGCTGTGCCAGGCGCGCTCGGCGAACCGGCGCAGGCCCGCGGCCAGGCGCGTGATCGGACAGCCGGGCTGCTTCAGGGCCTCGGCCAGGGCCTGCACCTCACGGGCGCTGGCACTGGCGAAGACCTCCGCGGCCAGCTCGCCCTTGCCGCGAAAATGCCGGTACAGGCTGCCGGTGGCGATGCCCACGTCATCGGCCAGGGCCTGCATGGTCAGGGCGGCGAAGCCGCCGGCGCCGACGCGCGCCAGGGCGCAGGCGAGGATGCGCTCGCGCAGGGCCTGGTCACGGTCGAGGCAGAGTACTCCGCTGGAAAGGCTCATAGACTGAATCCCGATTCATTTTCTTACAGTGAATCAGGATTCAGTAGCGACGAAAAGTGGGATACAGGGCAGAACAGCCGCTGAAAGCGACAGCCTCGGCTCAGGCCTCGCGGCACAACACCCAGTGATGCAGCAGCACCTGCAAGGCCTCGAACTTCACCGGCTTGGCCAGATGGTCGCTCATGCCCGCGGCCAGGCAACGCTCGCGGTCGCCGCTGTGGTTGTGGGCGGTGATCGCCAGCACCGGCAACTGGGCGTACTCGGGCAGACCGCGCAGCGCGCGGCAGGTGGCGAAGCCGTCCATCACCGGCATCTGACAATCGAGCAGCACCGCATCGACCGGCTCGGCGCGCAGTCGTTCCAGCGCTTCGGCGCCGTTGTCGGCGGTGCGCACCCGGTAGCCGAGCTTGAGCAGCATGCCGCGGGTCACCAGCTGATTGATCGGGTTGTCCTCGACGATCAGCACCGAACACTGATCCGGCCGCCGCCTGGCCGGGCCACTGGCGCGGCCAGGCGGCAGCGGCACGCCCGCCTTGTGCAGGGGCAGGCCCAGGCTCAGTTCGATGATGAAGCGGCTGCCCTGTCCGGGCCGGGAGGCATGGCTGAGACGGCCACCGAGCAGTTCGACCAGTTGCCGGGCGATCGCCAGGCCGACGCCGAGCCCACCGTGGCGGCGGGTCATGGAGCTGTCGAGCTGGCGGAACGGCTGGTACAGGGAGGGCTCCTGGGCCTCGCCGAAGCCCTCGCCGCTGTCGATGACCTCGAAGCGCAGCAACAGCCCCTGGCCCCCGTCCTCGCCACGCTTCAGACACAGGCGCACGCCGCCTTTGGCGGTGAACTTGATCGCATTGTCGAGCAGGCAAGCGAGGCTCTGGGTCAGCTTGCCGGCGTCGCCCTCGACCGCGTCCGGCAGCTTCTCATCCAGCTCGGCAATGAAGCTCAGGCCTTTTTCCTGGGCGCGCGGGGCGTACTGCGCATGCAAGTTATCGACCAGCGCGCGCAGGCTGAACATCTCGCTGCGCGGGTAGAGCTTGCCGGCCTGCAACTCGGTCAGCAGCAGAATATCGCCGACCATGGCCATCATGTCCCGCGCCGAGCGGGCGGCGGTGCGCTGGTACTGGGCGGCCTCGGCATCCAGTTCGAGGGTCTGCATCAGCTCCAGCGAACCGATCACCCCGTTCATCGGCGTGCGCAACTCATGGGTGACGGTGGCGAGGAAGTCGTCCTTGAGCCGGTTGCTTTCGGCCAGCTGCTGGTTGAGCGCCTCCAGCCGGCGCGCCGAGTCCTTGAGAATGCGCGTGCGCTCCTCCTTCATGGCGTTGATGCGATCGGCCAGCGCCAGCGACAGCAGGGCCACCTCGAGGGCCGAGCCGATCTGGCTGGCATACATGGTCAGGAACATGTTCGGCAGGTAGCCGAGCACCATCAGGGTGTTGACCAGGCCGCCGACCAGGAAGGCCGACCAGGCGATGATGAAATAGCGCGCCACGACCATCCCGCGCCACCAGGCCAGCACCCCCGCGGTGAAGATCACCAGGGTGAAGGCCAGCGCCAGCAGGGTCCCCAGGCGCAGGGCCAGGGCGTAATCGGCAGTCAACGCCAGGAGCATCACCAGCCCGCCCCAGGCCATCAGCAGCAGCAGGCTGCGGTCGACCCAGGGACTGTGCTCAGCGGTGTGCAGGAAACTGCGCGCGAACTGGCAGCCGAACAGGCCGGAGGCGCCGATCAGGAAGGGCGTGGCGGCATTCGCCCACCAGGGGTTGTCGGGCCAGAAATACTGAACGCCAGCCCCGTTCACCGAGATCTGGTAGAGACCGAAGGAGGCGATGTAGAGGATGTAGTAGAGGTAACTGCGGTCTCGGACGCTCAAGAAGATGAACAGGTTGTAGATCAGCATCACCAGCAGCACGCCGTAGATGATGCCGAGCACATAGAGGCGGGTCGGTTGCGCCTCGATATAGGCGCTGGGCGCCCAGAGCGTCAGCGGCGCCTGCAGCGAGCCCTGGGTCTGCAGCCGCAGGTAGACGCGCCGCGGCTGGTTGGGCTGCAGCTTCAGGTCGAACAGGTAGTTGTTCTGCCGGATCTGCCGGCTGCCGAACGGCAGGGCGTCACCGGTACGCTGGGCCAGACGGAACTGACCCTGGCCGTCTTCCACATAGAGGTCGACATGGTCCAGCGGCGGGTAGGCCAGCTCCAGCAGCCAGAGCCTCTGGCCACGGGCGCGCTGCGGGCGGTACTCCAGATCCAGGCGCAGCCAGAAGGCCGAGCGCGAATAACCGGCGTTGAGCACCGCCCGGTCATGGGCGCGGAAGCTCGCGGCCAAAGCCGAGGCACTGACCTCCTCGATGGTCGCCCCGCCGCGCACGTCCTCGAACACGAAAAACTCGCGGCCCAGCGGCAATTCGCGGGCATGCTCGTCGAGCACCACGGCGCCAGCCAGCACGGGAAACAGGGCGACAAGCAGGGTCAGAAGGTAGCGCATGGTGCACCAGGTTGGCGATGATGCAGGGCGCCGGAGCCGGGGGCCCGGACGCCGTCGTCGTCGGAGTGCTGGTTGTTCTCTGGGCGCCACTGTAGCACAGTGCCATCGCCCGCCAAGCGCCTACTGAACGCGATTTTCAAGGCCATCGCGCTCGCGCCTGGAGCCCTGACCAGGGCACTTCGCCGCGCCGCCCGAGGGGCGCAACAAGGGCGTTTGATGCTAAGCTCGCGCACCATGAACACGCCCTGCTCGCGCCCCATCGTCCTCTGCCTGTCCGGCCACGATCCCAGTGGTGGTGCCGGCCTGCAAGCCGATATCGAAGCCCTGCTGGCCCAGGGCTGCCACGCCGCCCCGACCGTGACCGCGCTGACCGTGCAAGACTCGGTCGACGTCATGGATTTCCGCGTGCTGGAGCGCGACTGGGTGCTGGCCCAGGCCCGCGCGGTGATCGCCGACCTGCCGGTGGCCGCGGTCAAGCTGGGCATGCTGGGCTCGGTGCAGATGGTCGAGACCGTGATCGAGCTGATGCAGTCGCTGCCCGGCATCCCCCTGGTGTGCGACCCGGTGCTGCGCGCCGGCGGCGGCGGCGCGCTGGGCCAGGACGACGTCGGCTACGCCATGCGCGAGCGGCTGCTGCCGCTGGCCACCATCGCCACGCCTAACCTGCCGGAGGCGCGCATCCTCGCCGAGCTGCCGCATGGCAGCGCCGACCAGTGTGCGGAAAAGCTGCTGCCTTATATCCGCCACCTGCTGATCACCGGCGGCCACGGCGACGAGCAGGAGGTGCACAACCGCCTGTACTCGCGCGATGGCCACAGCCATACCTTCAGCTATCCGCGCCTGCCCGGCAGCTACCATGGCTCCGGCTGCACCCTGGCCAGCGCCCTGAGCGGTCGCCTGGCCCAGGGCGAAACCCTGGCCAGCGCGGTGCGCTCAGCCCTCGATTACACCTGGCGCACCCTGCGCGATGCCGAACGGCCAGGCCGCGGCCAGTACATTCCGCGGCGGCTGCCGCTGGATGCCGGTTGATCGGTGCTCGACCATGAAATTGCGCGGACTCTACGCCATCACCGACAACCAGCTGCTGCGAGACGGCAAGCTGCTGCCCTATGCAGAAGCGGCCCTCAAGGGCGGCGCCCGGCTGCTGCAATACCGCGACAAGTCGGCGGACCATGCCCGCCGCCTGCGCGAAGCCACGGCCCTGCTCGAGCTGTGCAATAGCCAGGGCGCGAGCCTGATCATCAACGATGACGCCGAACTGGCCGCACGCCTGGGCGTCGGCGTGCACCTGGGCCAGGAGGACGGCTCCCTGGCCGCTGCCCGCGCCCTGCTCGGGCGCAAGACCCTGATCGGCGCCACCTGCCACGCCGACCTGCAACTGGCCGAGCAGGCCGCCGCCCAGGGCGCCAGCTATGTCGCCTTCGGCCGTTTCTTCGTCTCCCAGACCAAACCCCGCGCGCCGGCCGCCACGGCCGAACTGCTCGAGCAGGCCAGGCGCCAGCTGCGCCTGCCGATCGTCGCCATCGGCGGCGTAACCCTGGACAACGGCGCCGAACTCATCGCCCGCGGCGCCAGCCTGCTCGCGGTGGTCCATGGCCTGTTCGGCGCCGACTCGGCCGCCGAGGTCGAGCGTCGCGCCCGCGCCTTCAGCGCCCTGTTTGACTCCTGAGGGGCGCTCGACCCAGCGCCCTGTCTCCTCATCGAAATAGCCTGAGGCCCGCCATGTCCCGTTCCGAAATCCTCTTCAACAATGCCCAGAAGCACATTCCCGGTGGCGTCAATTCGCCGGTGCGGGCCTTCAAGAGCGTCGGCGGCACGCCGCTGTTCTTCAAGCATGCAGAGGGGGCCTATGTCACCGACGAGGACGACAAGCGCTACGTCGACTATGTCGGCTCCTGGGGGCCGATGATCCTTGGCCACAGCCACCCGGAGGTGCTCGACGCCGTGCGCCGCCAGCTGCAGCACGGTCTGTCCTACGGCGCGCCGACCGCCCTGGAGACCGAGATGGCCGAACTGGTCTGCAGCCTGGTGCCGTCCATGGAAATGGTGCGCATGGTCAGCTCGGGCACCGAGGCGACCATGAGCGCCATTCGCCTGGCCCGCGGCTTTACCGGTCGCGACTCGATCATCAAGTTCGAGGGCTGCTACCACGGCCACTCCGACAGCCTGCTGGTCAAGGCCGGCTCCGGCGCCCTGACCCAGGGCGTGCCGA
>JBFHKK010000182.1:0-5905 GCA_041595475.1 Pseudomonas sp.
CGCCTGCGCATAGGCCATGCGCGGGAACACCGGCAGTGCCACACCGAGCACCTTGCTGAACACCTCGCGGATCATGCGCTCGGCGATCTCCATGATCGCCTCCTCGTCGAGAAAGGTTGTCTCGATATCGATCTGTGTGAACTCGGGCTGGCGGTCGGCGCGCAGGTCTTCGTCGCGGAAGCACTTGGCGATCTGGTAGTAACGGTCGAAGCCGGCCACCATCAACAGCTGCTTGAACAGCTGCGGCGACTGCGGCAGGGCGAAGAAGCTGCCGGCATGGGTGCGGCTCGGCACCAGATAGTCGCGCGCGCCCTCAGGGGTGGCGCGGGTGAGGATCGGCGTCTCGACGTCGAGGAAGCCGTTCTCGTCCAGGTAGCGGCGGATGCTGGCAGTGATGCGCGAGCGCAGCTTGAGCTTCTCGGCCATCTCCGGGCGGCGCAGATCGATGAAGCGATAGCGCAGGCGGGTCTCCTCGCCAACGTCGCTGTACTCGTTGAGCGGGAACGGCGGGGTTTCCGCCTCGTTCAGCACCTCCAGCTCGTAGCCGAGGATCTCGATGGCACCGGAGGCCATGTTCGGGTTCACCGCGCCGGCCGGGCGCAGGCGCACCTTGCCGCTCAGCTTGACCACGTATTCACTGCGCACCTTGTCGGCACGGGCGAAGGTCTCGGCGCGATCGGGGTCGAACACCACCTGGGCCAGGCCCTCGCGGTCGCGAATGTCGAGGAAGATCACCCCGCCATGGTCGCGGCGGCGGTGTACCCAGCCGCAAAGGGTGACTTCCTGACCGTCCAGGCTCTCGTTCAGTTGCCCGCAATAGTGGCTGCGCATCATGGTGGTAGTCGCTTCTCTTCGAGTCTTGAATTCGTTTGGCCACACCTCAGGGTACGGCTCGCTTGACTGCCTTCGCGGCGGCTTCGGATCGACAGCGCGAACCAGCCGGCAAATCTGGCAGCTGCTGCTGGCGCCACAAGGCCGCCGCCAGCCGGCATGCCGTGGCAAAGCGCCGGATTATATATGTTTGAGCCGGCACATGCAGCCGCCCTCGCGCCCGCCCGGAGCCTGGCTATACTCCAATGCGGCCCTGACATGGAGGTGAGCTATGGCCCCGTCGAACAACACCCAGCTGAGCAGCGACCTGCTGGCGGACTTTCGCCAGGAAGCGGCCGAACAGTTCCAGCGCAGCGAGCAGCTGCTGATCGAACTGGAACAGACACCGGACGACAGCGAGCGACTGCACGACCTGTTCCGGCAGATACACACCCTCAAGGGCAACCTTGGCTATATCGGCCTGAGTACGCTGATGCCCCTGCCCCAGGCCCTGGAAGATGTCCTCGACCAGCTGCGCAAGGGGCGGCTGTGCTTCGACAGCCTGCTGGGCGACATCCTGTTGCTCAGCCTGGATCACCTCAAGGAACAGATCGAACAGAGCCTGCAGGGCTCCGTCAACGACCTGGCGCGCAATCAGCTTGCCGCCCTGAGTGCGGGGCTGCGCGCCCTGACCTGCGCCAAAGGCGCCCAACAGGCGGACATCCGTGACGCCTTGCTGCGCCAGCTCGATCCGAAAACCCGCGTCAGTGCCCCCTCACCGGCTAGCTTCTCCCGCTTTGCCGACCTGTGCGAGCGCTACGCGATCATTCCCGGCGCCGACCTGTTCTTCTTCGCCGAACTGATGCAGGCCAGCGAACGCCGCTCCCATTACTGGCAGGGCCGCGGCATGCGCCAGCTGGAACTGGCACTGGCGATCAATCAAGCCGGCGGTAGCCCCGCACAGCCTGCCCAACTGGCCGCCGCCGTCTGCCTGCATGATCTAGGGATGGCTTTCCTGCCCCTGGACCTGCTGCACAAACGCTCCGAGTACGATCGCCAGGAGCGCCAGCAGATGCAGGACCACCCCTGCATGGCCCATGCCCTGCTGCAACGCATGCCGACCTGGGCGGAGGCCGCCCAGATCATCCTGCAACACCAGGAACACGTTGACGGCAGCGGCTATCCGAACAGACTGCGCGAGCAACAGATTTGCCCGGGTGCCTTGATCCTGCACATCGTCGACGCCTTCGACGCCCGCACCCATGAGCGCGCCCACCAGACCCTCAGCAAACGTCCGCTGCTGCGGGCGATTCTGGAAATCAACGGCCTGGCCGGCAGCCAGTTCAGCGACCACTGGGTCGGGGTGTTCAACCACACCCTGCACCAGCACCCCGATCTGGCCCACCTCTGACGCACCCCATGCTTCCCGCAGCTCCCGCTGCCCAGCAGAACGCGGCGATGGCTTGTCTCAATAGACCCGATTGAGACAAGCCTGGAAGCTTCGTGCCATTGACCATGTTAGTGTTTTTCTCAGGATCGATTGAAGAAACGTATCGCCACTCGAAAAGGAGAAAGACCATGGAAATCAATATCGGCATCGCCGAACAGGATCGCTCCGCCATTGCCGATGGGCTGTCGCGCCTGCTCGCCGACACCTACACCCTGTATCTCAAGACCCACAACTTTCACTGGAATGTTCGCGGCCCCATGTTCAACACCCTGCACCTGATGTTCGAGGGGCAGTACACCGAACTGGCGGTGGCCGTCGACGACATCGCCGAGCGCATCCGCGCCCTGGGCTTCCCGGCGCCCGGCACCTACGCCGCCTACGCCCGCCTCTCTTCGATCAAGGAAGAGGAAGATGTACCCAGCGCCACGGACATGATCAAGCAACTGGTCGAAGGCCAGGAAGCGGTGGTGCGCACGGCCAGAGGGCTGTTCCCGCTGCTGGAGAAAGTCAGCGACGAGCCCACGGCCGACTTGCTGACCCAGCGCATGCAGGTTCACGAGAAGACCGCCTGGATGCTGCGCAGCTTACTGGAGACCTGATCAGACGACTCGACAGGCTCGCCCCACACCTACGCCGGTCGGCCCGAAGTGGCCGGCCTCGGGCGTCTGCTCTATGCTGCGGGTATTGCAAACTTACACTCGCGACAGGGACGTATATGAGCCAGGCAGTTGGCGCTCCAAGCATCCTCGAATTATTCCCCGAACAAAGCCACCAGGCTGCAGACCTGCTGAAACAGGCCGTGCCGCTCATGGTCCGTCACGACATCCCGCCGACCCCGGTTCACTATGCCCTCTGGTACAGCTACAGCAAGGGCCAGGAGCCCGAACTGAACCGCCGGCTCGACAAGCTGCTCAAGGAGTACGACGGCGTCCCTGCGGACGCGGCGGCCACGCTTTTTCGTGAATTCATCATTCGCGGCGAACTGGAGGAGGCACGCGCCAACCAGCAACAGGTCATCGAGCTGGTCGAAGATATCGAAAAGGATGTTGCGCGAAGCGTCAGCGGTAGCCGCAACTTCCAGAACAGCCTCGAGCTGGGCCTGGCCGCGCTGCGCGAGCCGCTGATCGACGATCTGCCCGGCGTACTCAGCGATTTGCAGCAGAGCACCCAGCAGATGCAGGCGCAGCAGGAGACGTTCATTCTGCGCCTGCACGCCGCGCAGAGCGAGATCCAGCAGCTGCGCAGCCAACTGGAGCGCGCCCAACTGGCTGCTACCCTGGACAGCCTCACCCAGGTATTCAATCGCAACGCCTTTACCCGCCTGCTCGAGCAGACCCTGGAACAGGGTCACGCCAGGGTCGCGCTGGTAATGCTGGACATCGACCATTTCAAGCAATTCAACGATCAGTACGGCCATCCGCTGGGGGATCGGGTCTTGCAGCATGTCGGCCAGCTGCTGCGTGAATTGCTCCCGCCGCGCGCCATGGCCGCGCGCTATGGCGGTGAGGAGTTCTGCGTGATCCTGCGCGACTGTGCCGATTTGGCCGCGGCCCACACCTTCGCCGAGCAGTTGCGCCTGAAGGTTCAGGCCCTGCGGATCAAGGTGCGGCGTACCGACCAGGTACTCGACAGCGTGACCGCCTCCCTGGGTATCGCCTTGGCAAAGGCGGGCGACGACCTGGAAAGCCTGCTGACCCGAACCGATGACGCGCTCTACCAGGCCAAGCGCAACGGCCGCAACCAGACCCATCCAAGGGTCGCGACAGTCGAACTCAGTGCCTGAATTGAGCCGCGCACTGCTTTGCTGTTAAATACGCCGGTGCCGCCGCCCCGAGCCATCCAGCGGGCACACAAGCCGGTCACATGCCCCCTCCAACACCTTTCTCTCCATGGGTCACGCATGTGGGGCCGGTTATTTTTGGCGATCTTCTTGAAGTGAGTTCATTGCAAATGTTGAAAGTCGTACACCTGATCACGGGCCTAGCGGCCCTGCTATTGTCCCTGACACCCAGCCTCAACCCCGACAACCTCCCGTTCATCCAGAACCCCGACGCCCTCAGCCTCGGTTTTATCGGCTTGCTCAACCTGCTGTTGGCACCCCAACTACCGATTCGCCATGCCGGCCTGCGTCACCAGCTGCAGCATGTCGTCTCCGCCCTTCTGCTCCTGACCGCACTGCTTCAGGCACTGGTATTGCTGGCCCCGCTGCCCCTGATTGGCGGTCAGCCGGCGATCCTGTTCAGCCTCGCCTGCGCGCTTATCGCTGTGCTGCTGCATCTGGCCAGCAATCTGCGCCTGCAAACCCGTAACCGGGTCGCCAGCCCGGTGAGCAGCGGCGATCGCGAGACCGGCACGGTCAAGTGGTTCAATACCTCCAAGGGATTCGGCTTCATTTCCCGCGACTGTGGCGACGATATCTTCGTTCACTTTCGCGCCATTCGCGGCGAAGGCCATCGGGTACTGGTCGAAGGCCAGCGCGTGGAATTTTCCGTGATGCAGCGCGAAAAGGGCCTGCAGGCCGAAGACGTGATCGCCGCGCCGCCGGCGCGACACTAGCCCCACGCCAAAGCAAGAGCCCGCTCGATGCGGGCTCTTGTCTTGATGGCGTGTCTCGATCAGTAGTGCGGCGGCGCCTCATCCTCGTCGCTGTCGAACTGCCCGCCCATTTCCTCCTGGCGCTTGGCCAGGGCTTCGAGCTGAAGCTCGATGCGCTCGAGTTGGCGCTGCTGGGCCACCACAGCGTCGTTCAGGGCCTGGATGGTGTCATCCTGAAAGGCCAGGCGACTCTCCAACTCGGTAATTCTCTCGTCCGCATTCATCGCTCACTCCTCGAAGCAGAAGTTATCGGTCAGCACCAGGCGCAACTTGCTCTTGATCGCCGCCACCTGCTCCTCAGTATAGGGCTGCGGCGGATGACGCCCCCAGACCGGCGACGGCCAGGCGGCATCGTCGCGGCGACGCACTATCACATGCATGTGCAACTGGCTGACCACGTTGCCCAGAGTCGCCACGTTCATCTTGTCGGCAGCGAAGGTGTCCTTGAGCAGTTCGGCCAGTAGCGTGGTCTCCTGCCAGAGCGCCTGCTGATCGGCGACATCCAACTGAAACAACTCGCTGACCGCCTCCCGTCGTGGCACCAGGATGAACCAGGGATACTGGGCATCATTCATCAACAACAGACGGCAGAGTTCAAAGTTGCCCATGGGCAAGGTGTCTTGCTGCAAACGTGAATCCAAGGCGAACATCACGACTTCTCCTGTTCGAGCGCCACTGCAGACAAAGCTTAGCGGCATTAATTATCCCGCGAACATATTAAGGCTGAGACAGGTGTCAAATGGACTTCAGCTTGAGATATCCATAGCCCCGCGATCGCACAGCACACGCGAACACACTCGCACCAACTTGAGGCTCGCGCACCAGATTGGCGCCCCCACTCTGGTACCGACCGGCAAGGTGATTTTTCACGAGCACAGGCAAATCTGACCACGCCACCCGAACACGGCGCGAGCAAGCTCAGGCTGTGCGGGGTTGGCGAGCCCGCCGCCATTGACCGGACGATATCCGCAGCAGGGACCGAGACTTCCGGCACGTACTTTGCTTAATACGTAGAAGATGCTTAGAATGCCCCATGGCGGTGCCGGGATC
>JBFHKK010000183.1:0-5905 GCA_041595475.1 Pseudomonas sp.
CCGCAGCACCGCCAACGCCCAATGGGGTAATGCGCCCAGCGTGCTGGTCGGCGACTTCCTCTATTCGCGCTCCTTCGAGATGATGGTCGAGCTCGGCTCCCTGCCGGTGATGAAGATCCTCTCCAAGGCGACCCGGGTGATCGCCGAGGGCGAAGTGCTGCAGCTGTCGAAGATCCGCGATGCCAGCACCAGCGAAGAAACCTACATGGAGGTCATCCGCGGCAAGACCGCCATGCTGTTCGAGGCCTCGACCCATAGCGCCGCCGCCCTGGCCGGCGCATCCGCCGAGCAGACCGAGGCCCTGCGCCGCTTCGGCGATCACCTTGGGGTGGCCTTCCAGCTGGTCGACGACCTGCTCGACTACCGTGGCGACGCCGCCACCCTGGGCAAGAACGTCGGCGACGATCTGGCCGAGGGCAAGCCGACCCTGCCGCTGATCTACACCATGCGCGAAGGCACAGCCGAGCAGGCCGCCCTGGTGCGCCAGGCGATCCAGAAGGGCGGGATCGAGGATCTGCACAGCATCAGTCAGGCCGTCGAGGCCGCCGGCGCCCTGGACTACACCGCGCAGAAGGCCCGCGAGTACGCCGAGCAAGCGAATGCCTGCCTGGAGGCACTGCCTGCCAGCGAGTACCGCGACGCCCTGGTCGAGCTGAGCCGCTTCGCCGTCGCCCGCGCCTACTGAGCCCGACACCGACCGAGAGCCCGTCCAGCGTGACGGGCTTTTTCTTGAGCAGGCAGAAGCCCGGCAGACCGCTTGCTATTTTTTAAATACGACTTATTCTCATCTATCCACTCAACAGGAAGATGAGCCATGACCTATCTGATCGACGCCTGGCTGGACAGACCAGAGCCCTATCTGCGCATCCTCAACCGCGAAACCGGCGAGACCTGCGCCGAACTAAGGCATGGGGCGCTGGAGGAGCTGCGCGAATTGGGCGAGCTGGACCTGCACGAACTCGGCTGCAGTGAGCCCCAGGTGCTCAAGGAGTTGGTGCGCAACCTGTTTCTGTTCTGCTATGCGCGGGCCTTGCGCCCCTGAGGCGGGTGGCTCGGCCGCGTCCCAAGCCAGGAGGACGATGCGGCCGAGACCCTGTGTAGAGGCTTAGAGCACCTCGAGCAGCTCGACGTCGAACACCAGGGTGCTGTGCGGCGGAATGCTGCCGACACCCTGGGCGCCATAGGCCAGCTCGCTGGGCACGTAGAGGCGCCACTTGCTGCCGGCATTCATCAGCTGCAGGGCCTCGGTCCAGCCGGCGATCACCCCGCCGACCGGGAATTCGGCCGGCTCGCCGCGCTCGTAGGAGCTGTCGAACACGCTGCCGTCGATCAGGGTGCCGTGGTAATGGGTGCGCACGCTGTCTTCGCGGCTCGGACGGGCACCGGCACCGGCAGTCAGCACCTCGTACTGCAGACCCGACTCCAGCACCACCACGCCTTCACGCTTGGCGTTCTCGGCCAGGAAGGAGACCCCGGCGGCCGCCGCGGCTTCGGCCTTGGCCTGCGCCTCGGCCTGCATGACCTGGCGAATGACCCTGAAGCTGGCCGCCAATTCGTCCTCACTGACACGGCTCGGCTGGCTGGCGAAGGCGTCGGACAGGCCGGCGAGGATGGCCTCCAGATTCACGCCCGGCGGCGGGTTGTCGCGCAACTGACCGCCGAGTTGACGACCGATGCCATAGCTGACACGGGATTCGTCGGTGGAGAGATTGAGTTCGGACATGACTGCGCTCCGGGGCAGATGAAAAGGCCGGCCAGCCTAGCACAGAACCCGGCCCTGCCCTACTCGCCGGCCCGCCGCTGGCGCCGGCAGCGCTCGGAGCAATAGCGCACCTCGGCCCAGCAGCGCGCCCACTTCTTGCGCCAGGAGAAGGGCCTGCGGCACACCGGGCACAGCTTCAGCGGCAGATCGCGCTTGTTCACAAGGCCTCGCCTGCATCCAGGCGCGCCAGCAACTGCTCGCCGCGCTGCCAGAGCGCCTCGCGCTTGGCCGCCGCCATGCGCTCGAGATTGCGGTAACTCAGGCCCATGCGCGGGTTGTCCGCGAGCAGATCGCGGTGGCGCATCAGGAAATGCCAGTAGAGCGCATTGAACGGACAGGCGCGTTCGCCAGTGCTGTCGCCGACCTGGTAGGCGCAGCCGGCGCAGTGATCGGACATACGCTTGATGTACTGGCCACTGGCACAGTAGGGCTTGGAGCCCAGATAGCCGCCGTCGGCATGCATGACCATGCCCAGGGTGTTGGGCAACTCGACCCATTCGAAGGCGTCCATATAGACGGCCAGGTACCACTGGCAGACCTGCTGCGGTTCGATGCCGGCGAGCAGGGCGAAGTTGCCCGTGACCATCAGCCGCTGAATATGGTGCGCATAGGCGTAATCCAGGGTCTGGCCGATGGCCTGGCGCATGCAGGCCATCTGCGTCTCGCCGCTCCAGTAGAAGGCCGGCAGCGGGCGCTGGTTGTCGAAGGCGTTGCGCCGGGCGTAATCGGGCATCTGCAGCCAGTAGATGCCGCGGACGTACTCGCGCCAGCCGAGCAACTGGCGAATGAAACCCTCGGCGGCGTTCAGCGGCACACGCCCTGCCCAGTATGCCGCCTCGACCTCGGCGCAGAGGCGGCGCACGTCGAGCAGGCCGATGTTCAGCGCCGCGCTGATGCGCGCATGAAACAGATAGGGCTCGCCTTCGGCCATGGCGTCCTGGTAGTCACCGAAGTTGGCCAGCGCCGTGGCGAGAAAGTGCTGCCAGAGCGCCTCGGCCTGCGCGTGGCTGACCGGATAATCGAAGGGTTCGAGGCGCCCGTAGTGGTCGGCGAAGCGCTCGCCCACCAGCTTCAGCACATCGTCAGTGATGGCATCATGCGCAAAATGGGCCGGCGCCGGCACCGCGATATCCTTGGGCAGCGCCTTGCGGTTCTGCGCATCCAGGTTCCAGTCGCCGCCGACCGGCGTGCCGTCGCCATTGACCAGGATCTGGTGCGTCTTGCGCATCTGCCGGTAGAAGAACTCCATGCGCAATTGCTTGCGACCGCCCGCCCACTCGGCGAACGCATCCCGGCTGCAGAAGAAGCGCGCATCGCTGTGCCAGACGATCGGCAGTCCGGCTTCTTTGAAGGCTTGCTCCAGGCGCCATTCGCCGGTTTCGGTCAGATGCAGCTCCTGCGCCTTCAGTTTCTTAAGCCAGCGCGCTGCCTCGCCCGGTAAGCTGCCGCTGTTGTCGGGGTCGCCCAGCTCGACGTAGTGCACCTCGAAGCCGCGCTGGCGCAGTGCCTCGGCGAAATGGCGCATGGCGCTGAAGATCAGCGCGATCTTCTGCGGATGGTGGGGAACGTAGCTCGCCTCCTCCATGACCTCGGCGAGCAGCACGGCATCGCTGGAGGGATCGAGCGCCTGCAGGCTGGTTAGGTCGAACGACAGCTGATCGCCCAGCACCAGGGCCAGGCGCCGCACGCTCATGTGAGCGGACGCCGGCGCAGCGGGAGTGCCCCCGCCACTACCAGGCAGAGCTCAGCGAGAGGGGCACGCTCACCGTATCCGGCGCCCCCTGGGCCATGCCGCACATCTCGTCGTGGACCACCGCGTGCACCAGGTTGAAGGGCACCTTCGGCAGCTCATGCAGCAACTCGCGGGCATGCTCCACCGAACGCAGATGCAGGACCTCGCCGCGCTTGTCGCTGAGCGAATGCGACTGGCCGTCCATGCGCGCCTCGAGTACATAGATGCCGCCTTCGAGGGAAATCAGGTTGAGCTCATCGACATGCCCGGCATGGGCATGGGCGGACAGGTCTGACAGGTTCATGGCAAGCACCTCGCGCCGTGCAAATGTGTACATTTAATTATACAAATATAATTCTTGTACAACACCAGCAAAGCGCAAGGCAGAAAGCAAACCGCCCGTCCGTTTTGCAACGGCCGGGCGGCTGTAGGACCTGCCGGAGGCTCCTCAGTGGTCGTGCTTGGTCAGCTTGTCCAGGTAGCCCATGGCGAAGGCGGAAAGCACGAAGGCCATATGGATCACCACGTACCACAACAGCTTGGTGTCCGGGATGTTCTGCGCATTCATGAAGACCTTGAGCAGGTGGATCGAGGAGATGGCGACGATGGAGGCGGCGACCTTCATCTTCAGCGAGCCGGAATCCATCTTGCCCAGCCAGCTGAGCTTCTCCTTGCCCTCGTCGATATCCAGCTGCGAGACGAAGTTCTCGTAGCCGGAGATCATCACCATCACCAGCAGGCCGCCAACCAGGGCCATGTCGATCAGCGACAGCAGCACCAGGATCAGATCCGCCTCGGCCATGGCGAAGACATTGGGCAGTACGTGGAAGACTTCCTGAAAGAACTTCAACGCCAGCGCCAGCAGGGCCAGCGACAGGCCGAAGTAGATGGGCGCCAGCAGCCAGCGCGAGGCATACATCGCGTTTTCGATAAAGCGTTCCATGAGACTCACTAACAAGGGACAGAATCTGGCGGCGAGTATAACCAGCGCGGCCCGCCAGGCAAGACCCGACATCTGAGGCAGACAGCAAGGCCAACGATCTTCTGTGGATAACTCTGTGAGCAGTCCGCTCGCTCCCAGTCGGCGCCGCCGCCTGGGACTGCCGCAGTCAGCAGCCGATCACCGCGCCACCTGCTGACTCAGCGCTTGGGGCGGAACAGGTAGTCGCCCTGATGACGGCTGTGCGTGCCATTGGCCCGGCGCAGTTCGGCCTGCATGTGCAGGCGCCAGATCGGCAACTCGCTGCACGGCAGATAGCCCTGGGTGGCCAGGCTCTCGGCGATCCCCGCGAGCACCCCCTCGGCCACCGCGGGCCCGCAGAATGGGCCCTGGGCCTTGACTGCCGAGGGTTGTTCACCGGAGATCCCGGCGGCGCAGATGAGTGTCCAGAGTCCATTCCCGCTGGCCAATGGCAACACCACACACTCGATCCGGGTGACCAGGCCCAGGCACTGTCGAGTAAGGCAGAGGCTACGCGGCATGGCGGCGATCCTCGCTGGATTGGACCTTCAGCCTACACCCGCGCGGGCGCCGCTGAAAAGTCGCGGCTTATCCCCAGCGACTGTGGATAAGCCTGTGGACGACACGTGCGGAAACAACTCCAGAGCCCGAACTGAACCGTTTCGGCGCGACTGCTCAGTGACTGACCAGCCATTTCAGCATAGCCGCCGGCGCTGTCCTCAGAGCGCCGGATTGCGCTCCTGGGACTTGGGCGCCTCGAGCGGCACGGCGACCAGGGATGGCTCGGGCTTGTCGTCGTCGATATGCATCTCGGCAATCTCGCGCAGGCGCTCGACCACC
This sequence comes from Pseudomonas sp., assembly GCA_041595475.1. Lineage (GTDB taxonomy): Bacteria > Pseudomonadota > Gammaproteobacteria > Pseudomonadales > Pseudomonadaceae > Aquipseudomonas. The sequence goes on from JBFHKK010000183.1 coordinate 5,296, forward strand.
CGCGCGTTGACGCTGCCATCCGGGAAGCGGCCCTCGGCATCGGGCGCGCCGGCGTCCTCGCCGACCAGCAGGCTCAGCGCCTCGTCGACCTGGCGCACGGCGTAGACATGGAACTGCCCGGCGCGCACGGCCTGCAGCACGCGCTCGTCGAGCATCAGGGTGGTGACGTTGGACTGGGGAATGATCACCCCCTGCTCGCCGCTCAGGCCGCGCGCCTCGCACAGGCGGAAGAAGCCCTCGATCTTCTCGTTGACCCCGCCGACCGCCTGCACCTCGCCGAACTGGTTGATCGAACCGGTGATGGCGAAGCACTGCTTGAGCGGGGTGCGCGACAGGGCCGAGATCAGGGTGCAGACCTCGCCCAGCGAGGCGCTGTCGCCGTCGACGTAGCCGTAGGACTGCTCCAGGGCGATGCTGGCGGAGATTTCCAGGGGAAACTCCTGGGCATAGCGGCTGCCCAGGTAGCCGGTGAGGATCATCACGCCCTTGGAGTGGATCGGCTGGCCGAGGTTGACCTCGCGCTCGATGTCGACGATGCCCGAGCCGCCAGGGTAAACGGTGGCGGAAATCCGCGCCGGCACGCCGAAGGCCGAGTCGCCGACTTCCAGCA
>JBFHKK010000184.1:0-5863 GCA_041595475.1 Pseudomonas sp.
AGAAGCTTCCCCCTGTCGACCAACCTGGTGATGCTGGCCACGGTGGCGGTCACCGTCTGGACCCACAACCTGGCCTACGGCGTGTTCGTCGGGGTGCTGCTGGCGGCGCTGTTCTTCGCCAACAAGATCGGCCACTTCCTGTATATCGACTCCGAGATAGACGCGGATGGCAAGCAGCGCAGCTACCAGGTGGTCGGCCAGGTGTTCTTCGCCTCGGCGGGCAAGTTCGCCGGCGCCTTTGACTTCAAGGAAGCCCTTGATAAGGTCAGCATCGACCTGTCGCGCGCGCACTTCTGGGACATCACCGCGGTCGAGGCCCTGGACAAGGTGGTGCTCAAGCTGCGCCGCGAGGGCACCGAAGTCGAGGTGCTGGGCCTCAACCAGGCCAGCGCCACCATCGTCGACCGCTTCGCCGTGCATGACAAGCCGGGCGCGGTCGACAACCTGATGGGCCACTAAGGAGCACGCACATGAGCCATGTCATGGCCTGTATCGACGCCTCGCCGGCCGCCCCGGCGGTATGCGACTACGCCGCCTGGGCCAGCCAGCGCCTGCAGGCGCCGCTGAGCCTGCTGCATGTGCTGGACCGGGTGCATTACCCGCAACGCCAGGATCTGTCCGGGGTCATCGGCCTGGGCAGCCGCGAGCACCTGCTCGAAGAGCTGGCCGAACTCGACGAGCGACGCAGCAAGCTGGCCCTCGAGCAGGGTCACCTGATCCTCGACGCGGCCAAGGCCCGCGCGGCCGCCGCCGGGGTCAGCGACATCCAGCTGCGCCAGCGCCACGGCGACCTGGTCGACAGCCTGGCCGAGTTGCAGCAGGACATCCGCCTGCTGGTGATCGGCCGCCAGGGCGAGGCCAGCGCCAGCCAGGCCCATCAGGTCGGCAGCCACCTGGAAAGCGTCATCCGCACCCTGACCCGGCCGATCCTGGTCAGTTGCGGCGACTTCCAACCACCGCACAGCTACCTGTTCGCCTTCGACGGCAGCGCCACCGCGCGCAAGGGCATCGAGATGCTCGCCGCCAGCCCGCTGCTCAAGGGGCTGCCCGGCCACCTGCTGATGGTCGGCGCCGACACCCCGGATGCCTGGCAGCAACTGGACGCTGCCGCCCAGGTATTGGAGGCCAGCGGTGGCCAGGTGCAACGGGCAATCCGCGCCGGCGAGGTGGAACCGAGCCTGCATGCCTACCAGGCCGAGCAGGGCATCGAGCTGCTGGTGATGGGCGCCTATGGCCACTCGCGGGTGCGCCAGTTCCTGATTGGCAGCACCACCAGCCAGCTGCTGCGCTCGAGCAGCGGCCCGCTGCTGATTCTGCGCTGATCGACCGCTGTCCTGCCGGCGCGGCAACCCGCCACCACTCGGCTAGGCTGGAACTGATTGCCCCGGAGTCTCGAGTCGATGCTCAACGCCCCCGCCACAGTGTCCAGCCAGGAGTTTCCCCTCTGGCGCGAGGCGCATGATCTCTATGCCCGCTCGCGCTTCGCCGGCCACTACCACCTGCTGACCTGGGCCCTGCTCTGGTTCACCAGCCCTTACCCGGACCAGAACCTGGGGGTCTGGCTCGGCGGCAGTCTGCTGCTGGCCGCGCTGTTCGGCGTGCGCTGGCTCAATCGCCCCGCCGCCGGCCATTCGCCGGAACGCTTGCAACGCTGGCTCAGCCAGCAGTGGCTGATCATCCTGGTGCATGCCCTGATCTGGGGCCTGATGCTCGCCGGCCTGCTGCTGCATCCGCGGATCGACACCTCGCCCATGCTGGTCATGCTCGCCGCGGTGGTGTTCGGCACGGCCACGGCCGTCACCTATCCGATGCGCCCGCTGCGCTGCGCCCTGGCGATCCTCTGCATCTACCTGCCCAGCACCCTGGTCATGTCCCTGTTCAACAACAGCAGGGTCGGCGAATCTCTGGCGCTGCTGGTTTATCTGACCTACCTGGGCCTGTTCCTGCATCGCTGGCATCGTGAATACCAGGTCGGCCTGGATCGCGAGCTGCGTCTGATCCAGCACCGCGAGCAACTGCAGACACTGAGCTGCACCGACAGCCTGACCCAGCTGGGCAACCGCTACCAGTTCAACAGCCTGTTCGCGCAGATGGTCGCCAATGCCCAGCGCCAGGACGAACCCCTTTCGATGATTCTGCTGGATATCGACTTCTTCAAGCGCATCAACGACGACCATGGCCACAGCGTCGGCGATGCCTGCCTCGGCGCCTTCGCCGAGTGCCTGCGCCAGGGCTTTCGCCGCGACAGCGATGCCCTGCTGCGCCTGGGCGGCGAGGAGTTCGCCGTGCTCATGCCCAACACCCCTCTGGAGCAGGCCCAGTGCCTGGCCGAGCAGTTTCGCCAGCGCCTCGAGCAGCAGGGCTTCAACCATCAGGGCCAGGTACTGGCGCTGACCGCCAGCCTCGGCGTCGGCTGTTTCGACGAGGCGCGTGACGGCAACCGCGAGGCCTTCTTCAAGCGCGTCGACGATGCCCTCTACCGGGCCAAGAGCGAAGGCCGCAACCGCGTGGTGCTGGCTTAACGGGCGATCCGTGCGGCCGCCGAGAACGGCGCTTTCAACCCTCGGTGAGGGTTAGCAGAATGTCGGCGTACCAGGTGCAGTTGAGCCCCAGCGCCTCGTCCAGCTCCAGGTCGCGGGTGCCCAGATCGAGCCGCGCCGAGTGCACGCCGAGCAGCCGCCAGGGCAGCGGATTTCCCTCCTCGCCCGGCACCCGCAGCACCACAGGCGCGCCGCTGGTGCCGCGGTGGGTACGCCCATCGGTGAGGAAATAGCCCTGGCCCTGAAAGCGCAGGCCGAAGGAGGAGGCGATCACCGCATGACGGACCACCGGCATGTGGTGCAGGGTGTCGTGAAAGCCCAGGGGAAAGCCGACCACCAGCAGCGAACTGCCGACCTCGACCTGCTCCTGCGCCCCGGGCAGGTGCTCGGGGCCGAAGGCCTGGTAGGCCATGGCCTCCGGCAGGGCCGAGCGGTTCAACTCGATGACCGCCACGTCGATCTCGCCGGCGGCGTCCTGCCCCTGGCGCCAGAGGGCCTGGCCATTGCGATAGAGGGGAATGGAAAAGCCGATAGAGCGGGTCATGTTGGCCGCCGCCGTATGCACTTCGATCTCGATGCGGTCGGGAAAATGCCCACTGGGTTCATCGATCAGCACATGCCGACTGGTGACCAGGAACAGGCGCTCGCCGCGGGCGAAGAAGAAGCTGCTGGCGTTGGTCAGCGCCTGCTCGCCATTGAAGGTGCAGAGGCGCGCAGCGCTGAGGAGCAGAGATTCGATCATGGGAGATCTGCGAGAGTCGGAGCCAGCGACAAGCCTAACCCAATGGATCGAAGCCTGCTGCGCTATCGCCGGGAATTATCGGCCAGGCCCAGCGGCCAACAGGCGCACGCCGGCAGAGCCCGCCGTTGGCACGCTACAGATAGCCTGGAATGATCAGGCCGTCGCGGCGATAGGCCTCGATGTCGATGCCGAAGGCGCCAGCCAGGTGGACATGAGCCACGCGGTAGGGCCGGCCCTCGGCGTCGTTCGGGTCCTTGGCCAGATCGATCACCCGCGGCTTGCACGGCTGCTTGTCGCTGTCGAGCACGCAGAGCAGCCGCGGCTTGAGCTTATGCTCGGGCGAGCAGGCGGTGATGATGCCCACCTCGCCACTGCTCAGCTCGACGATTTCTCCCGGCGGAAAGATGCCGATCATGCGGATGAAGGCCAGGACGATGTCCTCATCGAAGTGGCTGTTGGCCGAGTCGAACAGGATGCGCAGGGTTTCCATGGTCGAGCGACCCTTGCTGTAGCAGCGATCGCTGTTGATCGCATCGTAGGCATCGACCACCGCGATTATCTTGGCGTAATAGGGAATCTTGTGTCCCGGCAAGCCGCGCGGATAGCCAGTGCCGTCGATGCGCTCGTGGTGGGAGAAGGCCACATCGACCGCCACCGCCGGCACCGAACCATTGGCCAGCAGCAGCTTGCGTCCCTCGACCGAATGCTGCTGGATGATCTTGAACTCTTCGTCGGTCAGCTTGGCCGGCTTGTTGAGAATCTCATCCGGCACCTTGAGCTTGCCGACGTCGTGCAGCATGCCGGCGATGCCGACCTGCTCCAGCTCCAACGGCATCAGGCCCAGCTCACGGCCCAGGGCGATGGCCAGGATGCCGACCCGCAGGCAGTGCTCGGCGGTGTACTCGTCGCTGTCCTTGATCCGCGCCAGCCAGAGCATGGCGCCGGGACTCTCGAGAATCTGCTCGACGCATTCCTTGACCACCGTCTTGACTGCGGCGACATCCAGCTCCCGCCCCAGCTTGACCGCATTGAGGATGCGTAGGGAGCAGTCACGGGCTTCCTTCCACACCGGCCTGGCCTGGCTGATGGCGTTGTCGAACTGGATCTTGGCCACCGCCGCCTCGACCCGCGCCGGCCCGGACGGACGGATCGAGTCGGGATCGACGACCGAGCGCTGAGCATCGACCCTCACCCTGCGGCATTGCTCGCGCAGCTGGCGCAAGTCGTCCTGATCGCGGATCAGAAAGCCCTGAAACAGAAAGGAGGTTTCGGTCCAGGGTCGATCCAATTCGGCGACATACATGCCGATGGTCAAATCCTCGACCGCGAGTTCTATGGTGGTGAGCACCGCGTAGGTCACGATTGATTCCTCCCTGCAGACTGCTGCGCAGCAAACAGTCTAGAGCCGCCGACGATCACGACTTAATCCTCCAAAGACGCCGTCTCACTATAGTAGGTGCCGATTTCGCCGGCCAGTCGCCGAAGACGAATAGCACCTTGCCACCCGGGCGCGCCGACTTGGGTAGAATGCCGGTCTTGCCCGACTCCAGCGCCGCCTCATGACCGATTCTGCCAACTCCAGCTCAGCCCGAGTCGCCATCATCGGCGGCGGCCCTGCCGGCTTGATGGCCGCCGAGACAGTGGCGCGGGCCGGCCACCGGGTCGATCTGTACGACGCCATGCCGTCGGTCGGACGCAAGTTTCTCCTGGCCGGGGTCGGCGGCATGAACATCACCCACGCCGAGGCCAAGTCCACATTTCTTTCGCGCTATGGCGAACGCCAGGGTGAGATCACCCGACTGCTCGCGGGCTTCGATGCCGACGCCCTGCGCGCCTGGATTCACGCGCTGGGCATCGACACCTTCGTCGGCAGCTCCGGCCGGGTGTTCCCCACCGACATGAAGGCCGCGCCGCTGCTGCGCGCCTGGCTCAGACGCCTGCGCGAGCTGGGCGTGCAGATCCATACCCGCCATCGCTGGCTGGGCTGGAGCCTAGACGGCGCCCTGCGCCTGGACACGCCGAGCGGCGAGATCGCCGTGCAGGCCGACGCCACCCTGCTGGCCCTGGGCGGCGCCAGCTGGCCGCGACTGGGCTCCGATGGCGCCTGGGTGTCGCTGCTGCAGGCCCGCGGCATCCAGACGGCGCCGCTGCAGCCGAGCAACTGCGGCTTCGAGGTGAGTGGCTGGAGCCAGCTGCTGCGCGACAAGTTCGCCGGCGCGCCGCTGAAGAACGTGACCCTGGCCCTGGACGGCGAGCCGCCACGCTTGGGCGAGTTCGTCCTCACCGCCACGGGCGTCGAAGGCAGCCTGGTCTACGCGCTGTCGGCCGGCATCCGCGAGCGGATCAACCAGGCCGGCAGCGCCACTGTCTACCTCGACCTGCTGCCGCAGAGCCCGCCGGCCAAGGTACTGGCGGCGCTGAGCAAGCCACGCGGCTCGCATTCCATGGCCAAGCACCTGCATCGCCAGGTCGGCATCGACGGGGTCAAGGCCGCCCTGCTGCGCGAGCTGGCACCGAAAGATTGTTTCGCCGAAGCGGCGCGCCTGGCCGCCGCGCTCAAGGCCCTGCCGCTGCCCCTGCT
>JBFHKK010000185.1:0-5854 GCA_041595475.1 Pseudomonas sp.
ACGGTGTCACTGGTGTCGAAGAAGTTGGCGCCACTGGCGGTCAGGACGTTGGTGTGCGACGGTGTGCCGCTGCTCACCTGGGCGCTGTAGGCCAACTGCTCGCCGGCGGCCAGGTCGCCGCCATTGCTGAAGGCCAGCTCACCCGCATCCACCAGGCCATTCTTCGGATTGTTGTCGTACACCACCGTCAGGTCGGCGAAGCTGAACACGGTATCGCTCAGGCTCACGTTGACCAGCTTGACGTTGCCGGTGTTGCTCACCGTACCGACGATGTCGGCCACGAAGGTGTCGCCGTTGGCGATGTTGGGATTGATGCAATCCTTGAACACCGCGATACCGGGAGTACCCTGCGGCGGGCAGGTGGCCTGGGCGGTCTTGGTGTCGATCGGCACTGTGTCCTGGGCGCTCTCGAAGAACTTCAGGGTCACGGTATCGGTGAAGCTGGTCTGGTCGTTGAACTGAGTGACCAGGTATTCACCTTCGTAACGCACCGTCTCGCCAGCCCCCAGGGTAAAGGTCGCCTTGGCACCCAGGGTCAGGTTGGCAGGCACGGCGTCACCTGCGTCGCAGCCGTCGGAAGCCGCATCGAAGCACACCGCGGTGATCTGCGAGCCGGCCTGATCATCTTCCAGTTCGACATACAGGGCCAGGCCGCCGGTGTTGCTGGCCTCGCCGTCGAAGGCCACGGTGACCTCGTCGCCGGCCTGGTTGATGGTCGCCTCGCAGTTCTTGCTCACGTCCGCGCCGCAGACGGCGAAGCTACCCAGAGCAAAGTCCTTCAGCTGAGCGGTTTCCGAACGCGAGGAACGGGTCTCGGCCAGGAAGCTCGAGAAGCAGGGGGTGGTGCCGAGCAGTTGACTGACGTTGATGCCGCCCTCGAAGAAGCTCTCGAACGGCAGACCGCTGCCGGACTTGGGCGTATAGGGCCAGGCCGGCTCACCCACCAGGTTGTTGACGTTGGTGTTGGCGCAGGCCAGCTTGCCGCCGGCGCCATCGCACTTGGCGTTGGCCTGGGTGATCAGCAGGTCGAGGTTGCTGGCCACATTGTCGTTATCCAGATCGGCCGGATCCCATTCGTAGACCTTGATCTCCGGCTGGGCGTTGGCGCCCTGGGGATATTCGACCAGTACCAGCAGGTCGCCCGGCTCGTAATTGGCCTGGCCGGGCAAACCGACCCGCGCCTTGTGCTGGCCAGTGAACTGGTTACCGCTCAATGCCACGTCGTCCTGGAAGAACCAGAAGCCGGCGAAGGCATCGCCGGTATTGGCAAAGCGGTCCAGGCCGAAGTAGATGATCAGGTCGCCGGCCTTATGGATCGGATTGCCCACCGCCGTGGGGGAACTGCAGGCCACTGCCGCCCCGCCCGCGGTGAGACAAACGTCGGCCGGGTTGTTGTAGGCCGCGGCATAGGCGTTGGTGATGTCGTTCTTGTCCGGCGTCGATCCGTTCTTGTGGCGCCAGGACGGAATATCGTTGATGTCCTTGGAGCCACCTCCCGTGTAGATGGTCAGGGGCGCCGGGTCGGCAATGATGCCGGTGAAGGTGATCAGATTGGCGGGCGTGGCGCCGGCGTAGAGGGCGCCCCAGTCTGTTGCGCCCCCAGCGGGGCTATCCACCGTATTGCCTTCCAGCTCGAACAGGCCTGGCGGGTTGCCATCTACCGCGTTTACCACCGTCGTGCTGGCGATGCCCGCGGCGAACAGCGCGCCGAGCAGACAGCTCGGCAGCTTTTTCATCAAGAATCTCGTCTTCATCTGTCTGCTCCTTCGCCGCCAGGCCCGGCTCCGCGGGTGTGGCGGCGCTCAGCCCGCCGTTCCTCGTGAACGGGACTCCGCCGGCGGCCTGGGCCAGATGCCGACGGAAGCGGCTGTAGCGATGCGCAGGGTGTCAGCGAAGATCGCTGGGCGGGTTGGCGAATGCGACACCCGCGATCTTCCTCATCCGGAAGGCCGCTGGCCCTCCTCGCAGATGAAGCAGACAAGTTACGTGCCATATCGATAAGGCACTGTTTTATATGACTTTTATGAGAAGGCCGGGGAAGCGATTACTCACCAACTGAACAACCGCAAGAAATATTCGGAAATACTGTTCAGAACTCGTGACAGCCGCCCGAGCGAGCGAACCGGCAGACGCCAGGAACGCCCGCCAGATCGGCCCTATGGCCGATGAAACAGTTGCGAAATATCTGTAAAGAAGATGAAGCAGGCGTGCTCAGGCCTGTTTCATCAGCGGTCGAAGCGGCCGAATCGATGCCGTGGCGCGGGCGGAAATGCTCGCTGATGCGGCCTTGACGGCGGCCATGAGGCCGCCGCCAGGGCGCAGAACGGAGTGCCTAGAGCCGGCGGCCGCCTTGCCAGGCGTCCTGGGGCAGGGTCACACCCTTGAGCTTGTTGCGGTATTCCTGGGTGACGTCGCGCGCCTCGTCGAGGCTGGTCACGGCGGTGGGCGTGAGCATCACCACCAGCTCGGTGCGGCTGGTGCTCTTGCCCTGGCTGCCGAACAGCCAGCCGAGCACCGGCACATGGCGCAGGTAGGGAATCCCCTCGTTGTCGCGGCTGTTGTTCTCCTTGATCAGACCGCCAAGCACCAGGGTCTCGCCGCTCTGGATGGCGACGTTGGTGGTGATGCGCCGCTGGTTGATGGTCGGCGAGTCGATCCCCGAGGTGGCGGTGGCCGAGACGTCGTTGACCTCCTGGGTGATCTCCAGGGTGATCAGGCCGCCGTTGTTGACCCGCGGCTTGACCTCCAGCAGCACCCCGGTGTCGCGGTACTGGATGGTGCTGGTGACCAGCGCCGAGGGATCGTTGGGCTGGTTGATCACGCCGCTGGTGTTGGTGGTTTCCGATGTGCGCACCGGCACCTGGTCGCCGACGCGGATGGTCGCGGTCTGGTTGTCCAGCACCATCAGGGTCGGCGAGGAGACCACGTTGATCTTGGAGTCGGCGGCCAGCAGGTCGAGCAGCACCCGGGTGCCGGCGGCGTCGAACACATTGATCGAGCTGGTCGGGCTCAGCCCGCTCGGGGTGACCAGGGGAAACTGGCCGAGCACGCCGCGCGCGGTCTTGTCGCCCAGGCCGCTCTTGAAGAACCACTGCAGGCCGTAGCGCAGCTCGTCCTCGAGGTTGACCTCGACTATGGTGGCCTCCACCAGCACCTGCAGGGCCAGCACATCCAGGCGTTTGATCGCCTGCATGACCTTCTGGTAGTCGTTGGGGGTGGCCATCACCAGCAGGGTATTGGTCTCGTCGTCGGCGATGATGCTGACCTGGCCGACATCCAGGCTGGTGCCCTGGCCGCCCGGCCCCAGGAGCAGCGGCTCGCGGCCGGGCAGCGCTTCGCCCTGTGCGGTCGCCGGCGCCGGGGCCTGGGCCTGACCCTGGCGGACACCGTTCTCCTCGTCCGCCTGCGGGCGTCCTTCGAACAGCTGGGTGAGGATCTCGGCCATGTGCTCGGCCTTGCCGTTCTGCACGTGGTAGACGTGCATGCTCACGCCCTGGCCGCCCTCGGCGCGGTCCAGGCGTTCGACCCAGTCGCGCGCATCATTCAGGTACTTGGGCTGGGGGGTGATCACCAGCAGGGCGTTGAGCCGCTCGATCGGCAGGAACTTGACCATGCCGGCCAGGGGGCCGCTGGCGGCATCGCCGAAGATCGCCTCCAGTTCCTTGAGCACCACCTTGGCATCCACCACCTGCAGGCGGAACAGGCCGACCGACATGCCGCGCAACTGGTCGACATCGAACACCCGCACCGTCTCGCGAATGTTGTCCAGCTCGGCCTGGGTGCCCGCCACCAGCAGCAGGTTGCGCGCCTCGTCGACCTGCAGCAGGCCCTTGACCGGCTTGAGCGGCTCGACAATCTTCTGCAGCTCGGCGGCGCCTATGTAGCGCAGCGGAATCACCAGCAGCTGGTAGCCGCGCTGGGCCACCGGGTTGAGCCGCGGCACCAGGGCGCCGGAGGAGGCGGCGTCGATCGGCACTATCTCGTAGAAGTTCTGCGACTTGACCAGCACCGCGCCATTGACCTGCAGCAGCGTCTCCAGGGTCGGCAGCAGGGCCGCGCGGCTCAGCGGCCGGCTGGTCTGCAGGCTGACGGTGCCGCTGACGTTGGGGTCGAGCACGTAGTTCGCGCCGAGAATCTCGCCAAGGATGATCTTGACCACCTCGGCGATTTCCATCTGCTGGAAGTTGAGGGTGATCTCGCCCTCCTCGGCCTCCGCCTGGCGCGGCGCCCTGCCCAGGTCGATCATGCTGCCGGAGCCGCGGTAGATCTCGGCGCGCGGCCCGCTGACGGAGGTGCCGGCCTGGGCCGTTGGCGCCGCCGGCAGCGCCGTGGCGGCCGTGGCGGGCTGGCGCAGGCTGCCGCCAGGCGCCGCCTGTGGCCGTGTCTCCTGCTTGCCCCAGGGATTGTCGAAGGTGGCCCGATCGCCGCCCGGAATCGCCGCGCAGGCCGCCAACAGCAGATAGCCGCCAAGCTGCAGGGGGCGCGTCACGATCTTCAACATCTTCATCGGCATTCTCCTTTACCCCTGCGGCGCCGACTCGGGCGCGACGGGCGGGGTCGTGGTGTCCGTCGGTGCGACCGGCTGGGCCGGCACCGCGGCTTTGCTCTTCTCGCGGCGGGCCTTGCGCACCTCTGCCGGCGAGGGCGTCTCGTCGCTGGCGAGCGGCTCGCGCAGCGGCATTCGCACTTCGCTGCTGCCGTTGCTGAACTGCACGTAATCGCTGCCGATGCTCTCCAGGCGCCAGTCATCGGTCAGCAGCATGCCCACCTCGAGCAAGGCGCGGCGCTCGCCCTGGCGCTCGCGCAGGCTGGCCAGCTGCCGGCCCTGCTGCATGGCGATCCCGGTCAGGCGCCAGACCTCGCGCAGCTGCTGGGCATCCAGGTTGTCCTGGGGCGCGTCGCGGATCACCGGCGGGCGCCGGGTGCTGCTGAACAGCGGGCGCTCGATCATCTCGCGGTAGACGGCGAAGGGCGGCGGCCCGGGCTCGCTGATCGGCGCCGCGGCCTCGGCCTCGGACGTCGGCGGCGGCGCGGCGGCCGGCGCCGGTTCGTCCTCGGCGGCGACCACCGCCGGCAGCAGGATCAGCAGAATGGCCACCAGCAGCACCAGGCGCCAGTGCAGCCGCAGCAAGTGCTTGATCCGGCTCATGGCGCCGCCCTCCCGGCGATAAAGCCCTTGAGGTCGAAGGTCACGTCCAGCGAGGGCACCGCCTGCAGATCCGCCGCGCGGCGGATGCGCTGCATGTCGACCCGCGGGTTGCTCAGCACCACGATGTTCTCCACCAGCAGCAGCGGCTGGTGCTGGGCCAATTCGTAGAGCAGGCGCACCAGCTGCTCGTTCTCGCCACGCAGGTGGACCTTCAGGCCTACCGCCGGCAGCGGCGCATCGGCGGCCTCGCGGCTGAGAATCTGGGTGCTGATGACCTGGGCGCCGACCTGGCCGATCAGCTGGCCGATCTGCTGCTGCAATTCGGCGGCAGCCAGCGACGGCCGCGACTCGGCGAACACCAGCCGGCCCAGCGGGTCCTCGCGCTTGAGCTCGGCCAGGCGCGCCTCCTGGGCCGGCAGCTCGGCGATCATCCGCTGGTAGACGCTGAGGCGCTGCTGCAGGCCGGCGATCACCTCCTCGTCGGACTGGAAGCGGCTGAGCAGCGGCGCCAGCACCAGCCACACCAGCAGGCCGATCAGCGCCAGCAGTATCAGCACGGCGAGCCCTTGTCGCAGGCGCAGGGGCATCATGGCGCCTCCTCCACGGGACGGCGTTCGGCGATCAGGCTGAAGCGGTCCTTCTGGGTCCGTGGGTTGTTGGTGATCGGCGAGGCGTAGCTGACGTTCTGCAGGGTCGCGGGGGGGG
>JBFHKK010000186.1:0-5835 GCA_041595475.1 Pseudomonas sp.
GGCTGCGTGGCCAGCCAGGAAGGCGCCGCGATCCGCGATCGCGCGCCCTACGTCGACGTGGTGTTCGGCCCGCAGACCCTGCACCGACTGCCGGAGATGATCGACGCCGCGCGCAGCACCAAGAAGCCGCAGGTGGACATCAGCTTCCCGGAGATCGAGAAGTTCGACCGCCTGCCCGAACCCCGGGTCGACGGCCCCAGCGCCTTCGTCTCGGTGATGGAGGGCTGCAGCAAGTACTGCACCTTCTGCGTGGTGCCCTACACCCGCGGCGAGGAAGTCAGCCGGCCGCTGGCCGACGTGCTGGCGGAGATCCTCCACCTGGCCGAGAACGGCGTGCGCGAGGTGACCCTGCTCGGCCAGAACGTCAACGGCTACCGTGGCGAAACAGCCGACGGGCGCCTGGTCGACTTCGCCGAACTGCTCTATGCGGTGGCGGCGATCGACGGCATCGAGCGCATCCGCTACACCACTAGCCACCCGCTGGAATTCTCCGACGCCCTGATCCAGGCCCACGCCGAGATTCCCGAACTGGTCAAGTTCCTTCACCTGCCGGTGCAGTCGGGCTCCGACCGCATACTCGCGGCGATGAAGCGCAACCACACCGCCCTCGAGTACAAGTCGCGCATCCGCAAGCTCAAGGCCGCGGTACCGGACATCAGCATCAGTTCGGACTTCATCGTCGGTTTCCCCGGCGAGACCGAGAAGGACTTCGAGCAGACCATGAAACTGATCGAGGAGGTCGGTTTCGACTTCTCCTACTCCTTCGTTTACAGCGCCCGCCCCGGCACCCCGGCGGCCGACCTGACCGACGACACCCCGGAAGCGCTGAAGAAGCAGCGCCTGCAGATACTGCAGAGCCGCATCAACCAGCAAGGCTTCGAGATCAGTCGGCGGATGGTCGGTAGCCGCCAGCGCATCCTGGTCAGCGACTACTCGAAGAAGGATCCGGGCATGCTCCAGGGGCGCACCGAGAACAACCGCATCGTCAACTTCCGCTCAGCCAATCCGCGCCTGATCGGCCAGTTCGTCGAGGTGCAGATCGACGACGCCCTGCCCCACTCGCTGCGCGGCAGCCTGCTGGGCGAACCCCAGGCCCACTGAGCCACGCCGCGGGGCGGACCCAGGTCCTTCCCGCTGGCGAACAAAGGCGCAGCCCGCCGCGCTTCCCCAGTGTGCCGGCTAGCGCTATCCTTGACCCCATACCCCTGCCGACTGGCGGCCCTCGACGACCTTGAACGCCCCCACACCACCGCTTCGCTTCATCCTCGAACCCTTCGAAGCCCGGCGCTTCGCCAACCTCTGCGGGCAGTTCGACGAACACCTGCGACTGATCGAGCAACGCCTGGCCATCGAGATCCGCAACCGCGGCAACCAGTTCGAACTGGTCGGCCCCAGCGAGCAGACCGCCGCCGCCGAGCATTTGCTGCAGCGCCTGTATCGCGAAACCAAGATCACCGAACTGACCCCGGATTTGGTTCACCTGTTCCTTCAGGAAACCGCGATGGAAGCCCTCGCCGACGACGCCGGCCAGCCCGGCGTCAGCCTGCGCACGCGCAAGGGCAACATCCGCCCGCGCGGCGCCAATCAGCAGCGCTACGTCAAGGCGATCCTCGACAACGACATCAACTTCGGCATAGGCCCGGCCGGCACCGGCAAGACCTACCTGGCAGTGGCCTGCGCGGTGGACGCCCTGGAGCGCGAGCAGGTAAGGCGCATCCTCCTGGTGCGTCCGGCGGTGGAAGCGGGCGAGAAGCTTGGCTTTCTGCCCGGCGACCTGGCGCAGAAAATCGACCCCTACCTGCGCCCGCTGTACGACGCCCTCTACGAGATGCTCGGCTTCGAACAGGTGGCGCGCCTGATCGAGAAGCAGGTGATCGAGATCGCCCCGCTGGCCTACATGCGCGGGCGCACCCTGAACAACAGCTTCATCATTCTCGACGAGAGCCAGAACACCACCATGGAACAGATGAAGATGTTCCTCACCCGCATCGGCTTCGGCTCTACCGCGGTGATCACCGGTGACATCACCCAGGTCGACCTGCCCCGCGGCACTCGCTCCGGCCTGACCCATGTGATCGATGTGCTGCACGAGGTGCCGGGCATCAGCTTCACCCACTTCAAGCCCAAGGACGTGGTACGCCACCCCCTGGTCCAGCGCATCGTCGAGGCCTACGAGCGCCACGACAATCGCCTGCACGGCAAGATCGAGCCGGGCCCCGAGCATGCTTGAGCTCGACCTGCAGATCGCCAGCCAGGCCCAGAACCTGCCCAGCGAAGCCCAGTTCCGCCGCTGGTGCGAAACCGCCCTGAGCCAGCGCAGCGCCGACTCCGAGCTGACCATTCGTCTGGTCGACGAGGCCGAGGGCCGTGAGCTCAACCACCGCTACCGGCACCGCGACTACGCCACCAATGTGCTGTCCTTTCCGGCCGAGGTGCCCGACGAACTGCTCGACATCCCCCTGCTCGGCGACCTGGTGATTTGCGTGCCGGTGCTCGAGCGCGAAGCCGAGGAACAGGGCAAGGCCCTGGAGGCGCACTGGGCCCACCTGGTGATCCACGGCTGCCTGCACCTGCTCGGCTACGACCATATCGAGGATGCAGAGGCCGAGGAAATGGAAGCACTGGAACGAGAATTGCTGGCCAAACTGGGGCATCCCGACCCCTACGCCGACGACTGATGATTGCCCACGAGCAAGGATCCCGAGTAACCCCCATGAACGAAGACCGATCGAGCAGCGAGCAGAAATCCTGGCTGAACAAGCTGACCCAGGCTTTCGCGCCCGAGCCGAAGAACCGTCAGGAATTATTGGAAGTACTGCGCGAAGCGCACCAGAACAAGCTGCTCGACAGCGAGGCCCTGGCCATAGTCGAGGGCGCCATCCAGGTCGCCGACCTGCAGGTGCGCGACATCATGGTGCCGCGCTCGCAGATGATCAGCATCAAGGCCAGCCAGACGCCCCGGGAATTCCTGCCGGCGATCATCGACGCCGCCCACTCGCGCTACCCGGTGATCGGCGAGGGCCTCGACGATGTGATCGGCATCCTCCTGGCCAAGGACCTGCTGCCGCTGCTGCTGCAGGACGAACAGCCGGCCTTCAATATCAAGGACCTGCTGCGCCCGGCCACCTTCGTCCCGGAGTCCAAGCGCCTCAACGTGCTGCTGCGCGAGTTTCGCGCCAACCACAACCACATGGCCGTGGTGATCGACGAGTACGGCGGCGTCGCCGGCCTGGTGACCATCGAGGACGTGCTCGAGCAGATCGTCGGCGACATCGAGGACGAGCATGACGTCGAGGAGGACAGCTACGTCAAGCCGCTGCCTTCCGGCGATTTCCTGGTCAAGGCGCTGACGCCGATCGACAGCTTCAACGAGGCCTTCGCCACCCAGTTCTCCGACGACGAGTTCGACACCGTCGGCGGCCTGGTGATGAGCGCCTTCGGCCACCTGCCCAAGCGCAACGAAGTGACCGAGATCGGCGAGTACCGCTTTCGCGTGCTCAATGCCGACAGCCGGCGCATCCACCTGCTGCGCCTGACCCCCCTGGCGCGCTGAGCCCCCGCTGCAACTGGTGGGCGGCAGCAGCCACCCAGGTTCACGCACCCCTCTTGCGCCACCCCAACCCAAGGATCGGCATCGATGCACTGGATCACTCGCCCCGGCTGGCCGGGCAATCTGCTTGCCCTGATGGCCGGCGCCATCAGCCCGCTGGCGTTCGCCCCTTTCGATATCTGGCCGCTGGCGCTGCTCTCCATCGCCCTCTTCTATATCGGCCTGCGCGATCTGCGCCCGCGCCAGGCCGCCGGCCGCGGCTGGTGCTACGGCTTCGGCCTGTTCGCCGCCGGCACCAGCTGGGTCTATGTCAGCATCCACGATTACGGCGCCGCCTCGCCACCGCTGGCGGCCTTCCTGACCCTGGGCTTCGTCGCCGGGCTGGCGCTGTTCTTCGCCCTAGGCGCGGCACTCTGGGCACGCTGGCTGCGCCGGGTCGAGGCACCGCTGGCCGATGCCCTGGCCTTCGCCGCCCTCTGGTTGAGCCTGGAGGCGCTGCGCGGCTGGATCCTCACCGGCTTTCCCTGGCTCTATGCCGGCTACAGCCAGCTCGACGGCCCCCTGGCCGGTTTGGCCCCGATCGGCGGGGTCTGGCTGATCTCCTTCGTCCTCGCACTGTGCGCGGCGCTGCTGGTCAACCTGGCCCGGTTGCGGGCACGCAAGGGCTTTCTGCTGATAGGCCTGGTGCTGCTGGCGGCGCCCTGGCTCGCCGGCCTGGCGCTGCAGGGGCACGCCTGGACCACAGCAGCCGGCCAGCCGCTCAGTGTCGCGGCCATCCAGGGCAACGTGGCGCAGAACCTGAAATGGGACCCGGCCCAGCTCAACGCGCAGCTGCTGCTGTACCGCGACCTCAGCTTCAGTGCCCGCCCGACCGACCTGATCGTCTGGCCGGAAACCGCGGTGCCGGTGCTCAAGGATCAGGCTGCCGGCTATCTGCAGATGATGGATGGCTTCGCCCGCGCCCGCGACGCGGCGCTGATTACCGGGGTGCCCATTCGCCAGGCCAACGCCCGCGGCGAGCAACGCTACTACAACGCGGTCAGCGTGGTTGGCCAAGGCAGTGGCGACTACCTCAAGCAGAAACTGGTGCCCTTCGGCGAATACGTGCCCCTGCAGGAGTGGCTGCGCGGCCTGATCGCCTTCTTCGACCTGCCGATGTCGGATTTCGCCCGCGGGGCGGCCGAGCAGCCGCTGTTGCAGGCCAAGGGGTACCGCATCGCCACCTTCATCTGCTATGAGGTGGTCTATCCGCAGTTCGCCGCCGAACTGGCCGCCCACAGCCAGCTGCTGCTGACGGTCAGCAACGACGCCTGGTTCGGCCGCTCGATAGGCCCGCTGCAACACCTGCAGATGGCGCAGATGCGCGCCCTGGAAGCCGGCCGCTGGATGATCCGCGCGACCAACAACGGCATGACGGTGCTGATCGACCCTTATGGCCGCATCAGCGCCCAGTTGCCGCAGTTCGAGCGTGGCGTGCTCTACGGCGAGGTCAGGCCCATGCAGGGCCTGACCCCCTATCTGCAGTGGCGCGCCTGGCCCCTGGCCCTGCTCTGCGCCCTGCTGCTGATCTGGGCGCTACTGGCCAGCCGCCTGGCCAAGACGCTCTAGCAGCGCTGGGGACTCGCGCGCGCCCGCTGCGCCGCCATCATGCAGTAGCGGATACACGATCCGGCCGATCGCCTCCCGCAGCAACAGGCTGCTCTGCCACAATGCCTTGGCGTCCGGCAGCCAGGCATCCAGGCCGCCGTCGCCTTGCGCTGCGAGAAAGCCCAGGGGCGCGGCCAGCACCTCGAGACCGGCGCGCTCGAAGCTCCAGCGGGCCCTGGGCATATGCCAGGCCTGGGTGACCAGCACCACCCGCGAGATGCCGGCCTGACGCAGAATGGCCGCGCTGTGCTGGGCGTTCTCCCAGGTACTGCGACTGCCGCCCTCTTGCCAGCGCACCGATAGGCCATGGTCGCGGGCCAGCACCTCGGCCATCAGCCGCGCCTCACTGGGTGGCTGCCCCCGATGCAGGCCGCCGGCGGTCAATATCGGCAAGCCCGAGGCCCTCGCCAGGCGCGCCGCATAACGCACCCGTTCCAGCGCCAGGGGGCTGGGTTGATCACCGCCCCAGGCCGGATCCTGACGCTGGCGGCCGCCGCCCAGCACCACTATGGCCCCGGCGCGCTCGGACAAGCCCGACCACTGCGCCTGCACCAGCGCGGGCTCACTCTCCAGCAGCCGCGCCGCCCAGTGCACC
Source organism: Pseudomonas sp. (assembly GCA_041595475.1). GTDB lineage: Bacteria > Pseudomonadota > Gammaproteobacteria > Pseudomonadales > Pseudomonadaceae > Aquipseudomonas. The sequence goes on from JBFHKK010000186.1 coordinate 5,793, forward strand.
GTGACCGGCAGACTCATCAGCCACAGCCCACTCACGCCCAGGA
>JBFHKK010000187.1:0-5810 GCA_041595475.1 Pseudomonas sp.
ATAGTCGCCCTCTATGCCTGGCTGCTGATGCGCCGCGGCATCGAACTGCCCTGGCAGGACCAGTTGCAGAAGGTCGAATGGAACGCCCTGCTGTTCTTCATCGGCATCATCACCTCGGTGGCGGCGCTCAACCATGTTGGCTGGCTGTCGTACATCTCCAAGCTGTTCGAGATCCTCGACCCCACCGCGGTCAACGTCATCCTCGGCGTGGTTTCCGGGGTGATGGACAACGTGCCGGTGGAAGCCGCCGCCCTGATGTCCAACCCGCAGCTGGGCCTCGAGCAGTGGGCGCTCAATGCCCTGATGGTGGGCATCGGCGGCTCCCTCACCGTGGTCGGCTCGGCCGCCGGGATCATGGCCATGTCGCTGGACAAGAGCTACAGCTTCGGCGTGCACCTGAAGTTCCTGCCGGCCATCCTGGTCAACTTCTTCGGCTCGCTGGGCATCTGGTTCATCCAGTTCCGCCTGCTCGGCCTGTACTGAGTCGCCGACGCTGGCCTCGGGTAAACTGCAGGCCAGCGTTTGGAGATGCCGATGCAAGACGACGACTTTTCCCTGTTCAAAGCCCAGCTGCAAGGCGTCAGGCCGCTCAAGGATGATCACGCCGACACCGGCAAGCCCCGGACGGATCGCGCGCAACTGGCCAGCCGCCGGCAGGCGGCCAGCGCGCGGATCGAATCGGTCAGCGTCGATGGCCTGTCCGACCAGTTCGTCATCGACGTGGGCGCCGAGGACCCGCTCTACTGGGCGGCCAATGGCGTGCAGGACGGCCAGATGCGCAAGCTCAAGCTCGGCCAGATCCCCTTCGACGGCAGCCTCGACCTGCACGGCATGAATGTGGAAAAGGCCCGCGATACCCTCTGGCAGTTCCTCGCCGAGGCCGTGCGCCTGGAGGTGCGCTGTGTGCGCGTGACCCACGGCAAGGCGGTGCGCCTGGACGGGCGCAAGCCGATGCTCAAGAGCCACGTCAATACCTGGCTGCGCCAGCACCCGCAGGTGTTGGGCTTCACCTCCTGCCTGGCCAAGCACGGCGGCACCGGCGCCGTCTACGTGATGCTCAGGCGCAGCATGCTCGAGGGCCGCGACGAGTGAGCGCCAAGGGTCCGGCCCGGCCTTGCCAGCGCGGCCGTGAGCCCCTAACCTGCGCGCCCTGCCCGCTATTGAAGGTCCACAGGTAGCCTCATGTCTCTGGAACAACACTACACCGCGATCCTCGGCCAGATCGGCGAGGACGCCGGCCGCGAGGGTCTGCTCGACACCCCCAAGCGCGCGGCCAAGGCCATGCAGTACCTCTGCCGCGGCTATCAGCAGAGCCTCGAGGAAGTCACCAACGGCGCCCTGTTCAGCTCCGACAACAGCGAGATGGTGCTGGTCAAGAACGTCGAGTTGTACTCATTGTGCGAGCATCACCTGCTGCCGTTCATCGGCAAGGCCCATGTCGCCTATATCCCCAACGGCAAGGTGCTGGGCCTGTCGAAGGTCGCGCGCATCGTCGACATGTACGCGCGACGCCTGCAGATCCAGGAAAATCTCAGCCGCCAGATCGCCGAGGCCATCGAGCAGGTCACAGGCGCCCTGGGCGTGGCCGTGGTGATCGAGGCGCAGCACATGTGCATGATGATGCGCGGGGTGGAGAAGCAGAACTCCTCCATGGTCACCTCGGTGATGCTCGGCGAATTTCGCAAGAATCCGGCGACTCGCAGCGAATTTCTCAGCCTGATCAAGGACTGATCCTGATCGGCTGCCGCCTGGTTCAACCCCGCGCGTGCGAGCGACCAGGCTGGGCCCGCAACGGCTCCAGCAGGGATTTGAGTCCGTTGTGGTCGATCTCCTGCATCAAAGCCAGCAGCCGGCCGATCTCCCCTTTCGGAAAGCCCTCGCGGGCGAACCAGTTGAGGTAGTGGCCGGGCAGGTCGGCGATCAGCCGCCCCTGGTACTTGCCGAAGGGCATTTGCCGCCGCACCAGCAATAACAGGTCTTCAGGTTTCATCGGCCGCCTCGTCCGCGCCATAGAAAGACGGCGCCATTATGCCGGCGGCGCAGACGAGATGTCGCCACTCGGCGCGCAACCGAAGCGCGGCCGACAATCTCGGGTAAGCTGCGCGGCGTTTTTGCTCACAAGGTATACCCGCAATGATTATCAAAGCCCTGCGAATCGGCCTCGGCCAGTTGATCGTCCTGCTTGATCTCTTGACTCGCCCGCGCCCGCTCAAGCGCAGTTCCGAAGCCCAGGCCGCCGTTGACCGGGCAGCCGCCCAGTTGGCGCTGTACCAGTTCCACGCCTGTCCGTTCTGCGTGAAAACCCGCCGCACCCTGCATCGGCTGAACGTGGCGGTGGTGCTGCGCGATGCCAAGCAGGATGCCCAGCATCGCCAGGCCTTGCTTGAGCAGGGCGGCAAGATTCAGGTTCCTTGCCTGCGGATCGAGGAGAACGGCCAGAGCACCTGGCTGTATGACTCCAAGGCGATCGGCGCCTACCTGCAGCAACGCTTCGCAGCCCTCTGAGCGAAACCGCTCAAGCGCGCTCAACCTTGCTCGAGGGAGAAGCCTTCCTCGCGCATCTTCGCCATCAGCGTCTGCCAGCCCGGCAGGCGCTCGGTGTCGCCGGCGCGCTTGAGTCCGTCCTTGCCGACCTTATACAGCCCCTCGGCATCGAAGGCATACAGCAGCAGCAGATCGGCTCGCTGTGAAGCCGGCTGCAGGTTGTCTGTCAGATTGTCGAGGATCAGTGGCTCGGCCCCGGCGCTGGGAAAATAGCTGAGCACCATGTGCGCCTGATTGTGGCGAAGCTCGCGGGCATAGGTGATGCGCAGCTTGTGCTCGGGTACGCCCAACTTGCGCAGGGTGAAGTACTTGACCAGGGAGAAGTCCTCGCAATCACCGGCGCCGCTGACCATGGTCTCGACCGGGGTGGCCCAGTAATCGCTCTGCTTCCACAGCGCCGCGTCATCGATAAAGCGCAACTGCTGGTTGAAGTACAGATTGACCGCCTCGACCCTTTCCGCCTCCGACAGCCGCCGGCTGCTCTCGACCATGCGGTTCCAGGCGATCAGGCGGTCCGTGGCGACGCCCTCGCGGCCATAGCGCTTCTCGGCTTTGCGCAGAATCTGATCGAAACTCCAACTGGCCTTGGCTTCGGCCGCGCCGAACAGCATGCCGGCGCTCAGCGTGGTCAAGGCCATGGCGCGGCAGATCGCGGCAGAACACTGAGCGGGCAAGAGTCGAAGATCCATTGCGCACCCTCTCCTGGTTGACCTGCGCCTGCTGCGCCATGCGAAAAACCTTGCGCGACGCTCGTCAGGCCCTTCGAACACGCAATGCGGCACACCCAGTTCCGGCAGCTGCCTATCGCGTCCTCATTGAATGACCCTAACGCCGATTCGAACGCTCAATCAAGCAAATGGCCAACTCGCAGACCAACGGCCCGCGAGGCGGCAATCTAATAGGGGTGGTTGCGCTTGGCGCTGCGCCGAGAAGTTTCGCGCCGCGCCAGCCGGCTCCTTCTGCACCGGCCAAGCACAGCAGTGCATTCGATTTAGTGCCCCGGATATATCCGATAGCGATCCCTGTACACGGGCGACCGGTACTCTTTCTCATCTGGCTGCACCGATTCGCTGGCCTCCCGCTTAGTCTCGGGTCCGGCCGCCGTCGGCTCACGCTCGAGCATCTGGGTAAATTGCGCGCTTTCATCCTCCATGCCGTTAAAGCGTTCTCGCTGCTCAGCGCGCCATTCCAGATGCCGATCGTACCCGTATTCCGCCAGGATCAGGGGCGAAGCCTGCTCATTCGATGGCACAGGCGTAGCCATTGCCTGAGCGGAAATGGCCGCGGCAAGTACTACACCCAAGCCGCCGAGGGCCGTCATGCCGAATTTGCCTTTCATGGTCGCATCCTCTTTTTCGCTGATAGCAGAAATTAGATCGAGGACTCGGAGCATCGTTACAGCTTCATTGTGCTGCTCGGACAAGCGGTGCTTCAGGCCTCTGGCGCCAGTCGGCGGGGGCTGCGCGGCAGCTCGATGTGAAAAGTGCTCACGCCACTCGACGAGCGGCACCAGAGGCGTCCCTGATGCGCCTGCACGATCGACTGGGTGATCGCCAGGCCCAGGCCGACGTTGCCGGGGCTGCCCTCGCGGCGCGCCGGATCGATGCGGTAGAAGCGATCGAAGAGGCGCTGCAGATGCTCGGCGTCGATGGTTTCGCCGGGGTTCTCGACGCTCAAGTGCAGATGCGCCTCGTCCTGATCAATGCGCACCGTGACGGTCTCCCCGGGCGGGGTGTGGCGCAGCGCATTGGAGAGCAGATTGGCGACCGCCCGGCGCAGCATCAGCGGATCGCCCTGCACCTCGCCCTGGCCGGTCCGGCGCAACTCGACGCCCTGCTCCTCGGCCAGCAACCGGTAGTACTCGAACAGCTCCTCCACCATCGCCTCCAGCCGCACCGGCTGGCACTGGGGGATGATCAGCCGGTTGTCGGCCTTGGCCAGGAACAGCATGTCATCGATCATCCGCGCCATGCGCCGCAGCTCCTCGAGATTGCCATGCAGGTTGTCCTGGTAGTCCTCGGCACTGCGCGGCCGGGACAGCACCACCTCGGTATGGGTCATGAGGTTGCCGACCGGCGTGCGCAGTTCATGGGCGATGTCCGCGGAAAAATTCGACAGGCGCACGAAGGCTTCGTCCAACCGCGCCAGCATGGCATTGAAGGCGCTGACCAGGGCCTGCAACTCCTGCGGGATGGCGGACGACGGAATGCGCTGGCTCAGGGACTGCGGCGAAATCGAGGCCGCGGTCCGGGTCAGTTGGCGCAACGGCCGCAAGCCGCTGCGCGCCGCCAGCCAGCCCAGGCCGGCGCTGGCCAGGGCACTCAGCAGCAGGCCGAGCCAGAACCAGCGCTGCAGGCTGTCGAAGAATGCCTGGTGGCGGGTCACATCCAGCGCCAGCACCATCGTCAGCGGCTGCTCCAGGCCCGCCACGCGGATATGCCCGGTCATGCCGTGGTAGGCGCGCTCACCTGACTGCCACTGCCAGAAGCTGTCGCCCGGCAGCTCGGCGAAGCGCGCGGGCAAGGCCAGCGCGGTCGGCTCGGCGAACAGCACCTGACCATCGGCACTGACCAGGGTCGCGCTGATGTCGCGGTGCGCGCCCAGCAGGGTACTGAGCTGCGGCCGGATCCGCTCGAACGCCTCCAGCCCTGGCAGCCGCCCGAGCATGCTCCGGCTGGCCTCGAGCTTGTCGGCCAGGCTGTGGTGGTCCAACTCGGCGAAATGCGCGTGACTGAGGCGGGCAAAGGCCAGCCCGGCCACGCTCAGCACCCCCACTACCGCCAGCATGAACAGCAGGCTCAGACGGCTGGTCAGCGACAGGCGCTTCATGCCGGCTCCACCGCCTCGAGGCGATAACCCATGCCCCGCACCGTCTGGATCAGCTTGGGGCTGAAGCCGTCGTCGACCTTGGCACGCAGGCGCCGGATCGCCACCTCGATGATATTGGTGTCGCTGTCGAAATGGATGCCCCAGACCTCGGCGGCGATCAGCGACTTGGACAGCACCTCGCCGTGCCGGCGCATCAGCAACTCCAAGAGGGCGAACTCCTTGGCCGTCAGCTCGATGCGTCGCCCGGCACGGCTGGCGCGGCGGCTGAGCAGGTCGATGTGCAGATCGGCGACGCACAGCTGGGTCGGGTTCGCGCCGGCGCCGCCGCGGCGCAGCAGGCTGCGCACCCGGGCCAGCAATTCGGAGAGGGCGAAGGGCTTGATCAGGTAGTCGTCGGCACCCAGTTCCAAGCCCTTGACCCTGTCCTCCACCCGGTC
>JBFHKK010000188.1:0-5792 GCA_041595475.1 Pseudomonas sp.
AGGCCGGCGACAGCGAGTCGGGGGTCACCGTGATGCAGATGGAGGCGGGCCTGGACACCGGCCCCATGCTGCTGAAAGTCAGCACCCCAATCGCTGCCGACGACACCGGCGGCAGCCTGCACGACCGCCTCGCCGAGCTGGGTCCGCAGGCGGTGCTCCAGGCCATCGCCGGTCTGGCCGCCGGTACTCTGATCGGTAAGGTGCAGGACGACAGCCAGGCGACCTACGCGCACAAGCTGAACAAGGACGAGGCGCGTCTCGACTGGCAGCGCCCGGCCGTGGAATTGGAACGGCAGATCCGCGCCTTCAATCCCTGGCCGGTCTGCCACAGCACCCTGAATGGCGAGGTGATGAAAGTACTCGCCGCGCAACGGGCAGACGGGCAGGGCGCTGCCGGACAGATTCTCGACGCGAGCAAGGACGGTCTGACGGTCGCCTGCGGCCAGGGCGCCCTGCGCCTGACCCGTCTGCAACTGCCGGGCGGCAAGGCGCTGGCCTTCGCCGATCTGTACAACAGCCGCCGCGAGCAGTTCGCCCCCGGCCGGATGCTCGGCGCATGAATCCGCGCCTGGCCGCCGCCCGCGCCCTGGCCGCCGTGCTCGACGGCAAGGCCTCGCTGGGCAGCAGCCTGCCGCCGCAACTGGACAAGGTGGAGCCGCGCGATCGCGGCCTGGCCCAGGACCTGGCCTTCGGCGCCGCCCGCTGGCAGCCGCGCCTGGCCCTGCTGGCGGAGAAACTCCTGCAGAAGCCCTTCAAGGCCGCCGACCGCGATGTCGAGGCGCTGCTGCTGATCGGCCTGTACCAGCTGTTCTACTCTCGCATTCCGCCCCATGCGGCGATCGGCGAGACCGTGGCCTGCGTCGATAAACTGAAGAAGTCCTCGCTCAAGGGCCTGCTCAATGCCGTGCTGCGCCGCGCCCAGCGCGAGGGCGAACAATTGCTGGCCGAGCTGGCGCGCGATCCGGTGCTGCGCACCGCCCATCCGCGCTGGTTGCAGAAGGCGCTGAAGGCCCACTGGCCCGAGCATTGGGAGGCGATCTGCGCGGCCAACAATGCTCATCCGCCGCTGATCCTGCGGGCCAACCGGCGCCAGGGTAGCCGCGATCACTACCTGGCAGAACTGCGGGCCGCTGGCTTCGAAGCCGAACCCTGCGTCTACAGCCGTGACGGCATCCGCCTGCTGCAGGCCTGCGACGTGACCGGCCTGCCGGGTTTCGCCCAAGGCCGCGTCAGCGTGCAGGACGAAGCCGCCCAGCTGGCGGCAGAACTGCTCGAACTGGCCCCCGGCCAGCGGGTGCTGGATGCCTGCTGCGCCCCCGGCGGCAAGACCTGTCATCTGCTCGAGGCCGAGCCGCAACTGGCCGGCGTGGTGGCGCTGGACCTGGAAGAAAAGCGTTTGGGGCGGGTGCGCGAGAACCTCGCCCGCCTCGGCCTGCAGGCCGAACTGATCGCCGCCGACGCGCGGGCGGTGGATACCTGGTGGAATGGCCAGGCCTTCCAGCGCATCCTGCTGGACGCCCCCTGCTCGGCCACCGGGGTAATCCGCCGCCACCCGGACATCAAGCTGACCCGCCAGGCCGAGGACATCCCCGCCCTGGCCCAGCTGCAGGGCGAACTGCTGGACGCGCTCTGGCCGACCCTGGCGGTCGGCGGCATCCTGCTCTATGCCACCTGCTCGACCCTGCCCACGGAAAACACCGAGGTGATCGAGGCCTTCCTGGCCCGCACGCCCGGTGCCCGCGAACTGGACATCGCCGGGCCCTTCGGCCTGAAACAGCCCCATGGCCGCCAGTTGCTGGCGCAGGTCGACGGCCATGACGGCTTCTACTATGCCAAGCTGATCAAGATCGCCGCCGCACGCGGCTGAGGAACGGATCCGATGAAGATCATCATTCTGGGTGCCGGCCAGGTTGGCGGCACCCTGGCCGAGCACCTGGCCAGCGAGGCCAACGACATCACCGTGGTCGACACCGACAGCGACCGCCTGCGCCAGCTCGGCGACCGCCTCGACATCCGCACCGTGCACGGCCGCGGCTCCTTCCCCACGGTACTGCGTCAGGCCGGCGCCGACGATGCCGACATGCTGGTGGCGGTGACCAACAGCGACGAAGTCAACATGATCGCCTGCCAGGTGGCCTACAGCCTGTTCCACACCCCGACCAAGATCGCCCGGGTGCGCGAGTCGGCCTACCTGACCCGCGCCGGCCTGTTCAACAACGAGTCGATTCCGGTGGATGTGCTGATCAGCCCGGAGCAGGTGGTGACCAACTACATCAAGCGCCTGATCGAGTACCCCGGCGCCCTGCAGGTGATCGACTTCGCCGGCGGCAAGGCCCAGCTGGTGGCGGTCAAGGCCTATTACGGCGGCCCCCTGGTCGGCCAGCAGCTCAAGCAGTTGCGCGAGCACATGCCCAACGTCGACACCCGGGTGGCGGCGATCTTCCGCCGCAACCGGCCGATCATGCCCAAGGGCGATACCGTGATCGAGGCCGACGACGAGGTGTTCTTCATCGCCGCGCGGGCCCATATCCGCGCGGTCATGAGCGAGATGCGCCGCCTCGAAGACAGCTACAAGCGGGTGGTGATCGCCGGCGGCGGGCACATCGGCGAGCGCCTGGCCGAAGCCATCGAGAGCCGCTACCAGGTCAAGATCATCGAGATGAACGCCGCCCGCTGCCGCTACCTGTCGGAAAACCTCGACAGCACCATAGTGCTGCAGGGCAGCGCCTCGGACCGCGACCTGCTGGTGGAGGAGAACATCAACGACGCCGACATCTTCCTCGCCCTGACCAACGACGACGAGGCCAACATCATGTCCTCGCTGCTGGCCAAGCGCCTGGGCGCGCGCAAGGTGATGACCATCATCAACAACCCGGCCTACGTCGATCTGGTCCAGGGCGGCGAGATCGACATCGCCATCAGCCCGCAGCTGGCAACCATCGGCACCCTGCTGACCCACGTGCGCCGTGGCGATATCGAGAGCGTGCACTCGCTGCGCCGCGGCGCCGCCGAGGCCATCGAGGCCATCGCCCACGGTGATTCGCGCTCGAGCAAGGTGGTCGGCCGCATGATCGAGGAGATCGCCCTGCCGCCGGGCACCACCATAGGCGCGATCATCCGCAACGAGGAGGTGCTGATCGCCCACGACGACACCCTGATCGAGTCCGGCGACCACGTGATCCTGTTCCTGGTGGACAAGAAATACATCCGCGATGCCGAAAGCCTGTTCCAGGTCGGGCTAACCTTCTTCTAAGGGCCGCCAACGCCCTGCTGCCTGCGGAGCCGTGATGCTCAAATCCCTGGAAAAAATGCTGGCCCAGGGCATGGACAATGCCCTGCTGCGCTTCGGCCTGGGCAAGGGCTACCTGGATGCCGGCGACTTCGCCCGCGCCGCCGAGCACTTTCGCCGCTGCGTGGAATTCGATGCGAACTATTCGGCGGCCTGGAAACTGCTCGGCAAGGCGCTGCAGGAACAGGGCGATCAGGCCGGCGCCGAACAGGCCTGGCAGCAGGGCATCGCGGCGGCGCAGAGCCACGGCGACAAGCAGGCCGAAAAGGAAATGACGGTGTTTCTCAAGCGCCTGGGGCGCAAGGCGCCGCCCTCAGCCTAGCCTTCCTGGACGAAACACAGGCCGGCGCCCTCGCCATCGACCCGCATCACTTCCATCAGCAGCACCGGCGCCTCGATCGGCAGGCCCTGGACCTGACCGCTGACCTGGGTGCCGGGGGCGAGCAGGGCCATTTTCGGGTGTTTGACGTAGACCCCGCCGTCGGACAGATCGCGGGTCTGGGCCACCAGTTCGCCGAAACTGGAGTGGCAGATCTTGATCCGGCACTTCATCGGGGTACGGGGATAACGGCGCTTGTTACGCATAGGCGGGGCAATCCTTGGCGTGAAGTCGGTCAGGCGCCTGGCTGGCAGGCATGGCGTACCAGAGCAGTGTGGCCCAGGGGCCGGCCGGCCGGCAAGGCTAGTACCACCTGGCTTCGCCCTCGGGGCGCTTCTTGAAGCGCTTCATGCTCCACATGTACTGGCTGGGATAGCGGCGCACATAGTCCTCGATGACCGCGCTCATGGCCGCCACGCCCTGTTCGACGTCCTCGCTGTACATGGCCGCTGGGGCCGCTTCTAGTATCACCTTGTAGCCGCTGCCGTCGGCCAGGCGTACGGCATGCAGGAACACGCCGATGGCCTTGCCGCCGGCGAGCATGCCCGGGACGAACTTGCTGGTCAGGGTCGGCACCCCGAGGAAGGGCACGAACAGGCCGCTGGAGCGGCTCGGCTCGGGGTCGGCCGGAATGCCCACGGCGCCGCCCTTGCGCACCTCCTTGATGACGCTGAGGATGCCCTCCTTGGTCGATGCGGCCAGGCGATTGCCCATCTGCGCGCGCTGCTTCTGCAGCAATTGGTCGACGGCTTTGAGCTTGGGCGGGCGGTAGAAGATGATCGGCTGGCACTGGGCACAGTAGAAATGGTTGAGCACCTCCCAGTTGCCCAGATGGCTGGTGATGCCGACCACGCCCTTGCCCGAGGCCAGCGCCTCTTTCAGCACCTCCAGGCCCTCGACCTCGCGAACCAGGGCCAGGGATTTCTGCGCCGGCCAGACCCAGGCGCAGGCGCTTTCGGTCAGGGTTTTGCCGATATCCATCAGGCTCTGGCGCAGCAACCGCTGGTGGGCCGCCTCGTCCAGTTCAGGAAAGCACTTGCGCAGGTTGATAGCGGCCACCCGCCGCGAGCCGTTGGGCAGTTTCCACATCAGCCAGCCGATGGCTGCGCCCAGGCGCTGCACGGCGCGCCAGGGCAGCAGGGCGAACACGCGCAGCAAAGCGACCACCAGCGCACCTTTGAGCTTTTCCACAGACCACTCCGTCCGGTCAAAAGGCGCTCATTGTAACCAGCCGCGACCGCGCCATACAGCCGGCCTAACGGCTGGCGCGGGTCAGCGCCGGGCCAGTTCCGGGTAGCGGTCGCAGTCGGTGGTGTGATCCATGACCATGCCGGCCGCCTGCATGAAGGCGTAGCAGATGGTCGGGCCGACGAAGCTGAAGCCGGCCTGCTTGAGCGCCCGGCTCATGGCCTCGGCTTCGGCGGTGAGCGCGGGCACCTGACTGCGGTCGGCAAAGTGATTGATCCTGGGTTCGCCGCCAACGAAAGACCAGAGCAACGCCGCAGGGTCGTCCAGGCGCAACCAGGCCTGGGCATTCTGCCGCGCCGCCTTGAGTTTGAGGCGGTTGCGGATGATCCCCGGATCCTGCAGCAGGGCCTCGATCTCGTCATCGCCCAGCCGCGCCAGGCGTTGTGGATCGAAGCCGAACAGCCGCTCACGATAGCGCGCGCGTTTCTTCAACACCGTGATCCAGGAAAGTCCGGCCTGAAAGCCCTCCAGCAACAGCAGCTCGAACAGGGCCTGGGGATCGCGCAGCGGAACCCCCCATTCGCGGTCGTGATAGGCCTGGTACAAGGGATCCTCGGTGCACCAGAAGCAGCGCGGCATAAGGTTCTCCGGGCAGTGGAGGGCCGGCCGATTGGGGTATACTCCCGCCCTTTCTGTCGCAGCCTCAACAGGTGAATTTTTCGTGAGCCAGACTACGCCTGCCGTGCGCACCTTCCAAGATCTGATCCTGGTCCTGCAGCAGTACTGGGCCGAGCAGGGCTGCGTGGTGCTGCAGCCCTACGACATGGAAGTGGGCGCCGGCACCTTCCACACCGCCACCTTTTTGCGCGCCGTCGGCCCCGAGACCTGGAACGCCGCCTACGTGCAACCGTCCCGCCGCCCGACCGACGGCCGCTA
>JBFHKK010000189.1:0-5788 GCA_041595475.1 Pseudomonas sp.
CGCTGATGGTGGTGGCCTTGAGGATGTCGGTGCCGGCGATCATCGGCAGGTTGCCGAGCAAGGCGAACAGCACCATCACCGCCATGCCCACGCCGATGGCCTTCTGCCCCAGGTCACGCCCGGCCAGCAGCGGCAGCTCGCGTCCGGCCAGCTTGGCCAGGCTGGAGAAGGTCGAGTCCAGGGTCGAGCCGGCCGCCGAGACCATCACCACCGTCATCACCAGCAGGGCCGCCACGCCCATGGACTTGGCCAGGGCCGCGGGCACGTTGTCCGAGGCGGCCAGCCCCATCAGCTGGGCATGCACGCCGATCAGGCTGAAGGCGAGGATGGCGACGAAGCCGAGCACCCCGGCGATGATGAAGGCGCGGCGCATGCTCTTCTCTTCGCTGATGAAGCCGCGGTCGGTCAGCACCGGATCATGGAAGCCGTAGCTGAAGATCTGCAGGCCGGCCACCAGCAGCAGGTCGACCCCGGCGTCCAGGGCCCAGTGGCTGGTGCTGGCCAGTTCCGCCGGTGAATGCTGCGGCAGCACCAGGCCCAGCACCCAGATCAGGGCGACGAGGAAGATCGCGGCCTGGGCCGCATCGGTGAGAATCGAGCTGCGCAGCCCGCCCTTGAGGCTGTAGGCCAGGGTCACGGCGGTGAACAGCAGGGCCGCGGCGATGAACTCGGTGCTGCCGGAGTCGCCGTAGTAGCCGCCGACCACCGCGGTGTTGCTCCACACCTCGTTGAACAGGCGGATGAGGATGGCGGCGGAGAAGGCCAGGGCCGCGCCACGGCCGTAGTGGCTGCTCAAGAAACCCACCAGGCCGGTGGCGGCGAAGCGCCGGCGCAGGCGATAAATCACCAGGCCGGTCAGCGGAATCGACAACCAGTAGGTGGCATAGGCCAGGCCGCCGATCAGGCCGTAGCTGGCGCCGAGGTTGGCGGCGTTGGTCACCGACTTGGCGAAGATCCAGCTGATGAAGATGCTCGAGGTCAGCAGCCAGGGCGCCGCGCTGCGGCCCTGGCCGTCCTCGCCCTTGAAGAAGCCGCCGAGGGTCACCGCCCGCGGCGCCAACGCCAGCATCAGCACCCCGTAGAGCAGCAGAAAGCCCCAGAAGAACAGCCCTATGGTACTGGTCGGTTGCATCACTTGGTCCTTGTTCAGCCTATCGATAGGGTACGGCGTCGGATGCTCGGCAAGCCTAGCCCGTGGTCGCGACTCAGGGCTCCAGGGCGCCGCCGCAACTGGAACCCTGGCCGGCGGTGCAGGCGAAGCAGTGATCACGGGTGACTATGGGCTTGCCGTCCAGGCTGGTGCCGAGCAGGTCGCGCAGGTGGGCGCGCTCGCGGCCGATCAACTGGCCCTGCAGTTGCAGCGGCAGGTCGAGCATCTGGTTGAAGTCGCAGTCGTACAGATAGCCCTGCCAGTCGACGCTGACCAGGCTGCGGCACATCAGGCCCTCGAGGTTCTCGGCGCGATAGCTGTCGCGCAGCAACTGCATGTAATCGTTGAACTGGCCCTTGCTGACCAGGGTGCTGCCGAAGCGGGCGATCGGCTGGTTGGTGATGCACAGCAGATGATCGAAGACGATGCCGAAGTCTTCGCGCAGGTGACGCTTGTAGTCGGCCTCCAGCGCCGCCTGGGGCGGCGGCAGGCGCGGGCCCTGGGGGTTGTAGACCAGATTGAGGATCAGGCCGCTGCCTTCCCGGCCGTAGCCCAGGGCATTGAGTTTCTTCAGGCCGTCGATGCTGGCGTCGAACACGCCGTCGCCGCGCTGGGCATCGACGTTGTCGCGCGAGTAGCAGGGCAAGGAGGCGGTGACTTCCACGCCCTGCTCGGCGAGGACCTCGGCCAGGTCTTCGTAGCCGGGCTCACCGAGGATGGTCAGGTTGCAGCGGTCGATCACCCGCAGGCCCTCGCGCCGGGCGTGGCGCACCAGCTCGCAAAAGCGTGGGTGCATCTCCGGGGCGCCGCCGGTCAGGTCCAGGGTGCGCACCGGATGGGCGTCTATGACCCGGTGCAGCAGCGCCAGGCTGTCGTCGGTCATGGACTCGGTCCGGGTCGGCCCGGCGTTGACATGGCAGTGCAGGCAGCGCTGGTTGCAGCGATAGGACAGATTGACCTGCAGTGCCTCCAGTTGGCCGCGGCGAATCGCGGGAAAGGCCAGCCGGTCGAGCAAAGGGAGCATGGCGCGCATGGCATTAGTCCAGGATGCTATTAGTTCTATTGAGCCTGAATGGGCGCCTTTGTTACAGCTTCGCCTGAGTCTAAGCCGCCACCGGCCCTGATGGAGCCCCTCGATGCAGCGTCTGAGCCTGATGTTTGTTGCCGGATTTCTCGCCGTGCTCTGTTTTCACCAGCCGCTGCTGGGCCTGCTGCATGCCTATGGGGTGGTGCCCTTCGCGCCCTTCAGCGTGGCGCCGACCTGGCCGCTGGGCGTGCCGGCCTGGCTGTCGGCGGCCTGCTGGGGCGGGCTCTGGGGCCTGCTGATGCTGAGCCTGCTGCGCTGGCGGGCCGAGGGCCCGCAGCCCTGGCTCAAGGCCCTGCTGTTCGGCGGCATCGCCCTGACCAGCGTGGCCCTGCTGGTGGTCTTTCCGCTCAAGGGCCTGGGCCTCGACCCGCGCCTGCTGCCGGGGCGCTTTCTGATCGGCTTTCTGCTCAACGGCGCCTGGGGCATCGGCACCCTGATCTTCGCCCGCACCCTTTTGTTGCGCTAATCGCCGGCCTGCGCAAAGATCGGCCACAAGGCGAGCCTGCAGTCCGCTCGCGTCCCCTCAATGCATTTTGCCAAGGCATCCGCATGGTCTTGCTGCTCAGACTCGTGTTGCTCGTTTGTCTGCTGCAGGTCGGCGCCTCGGCGCTGGCCGCCGAACTGCCACGGCTGAGCCTGAGCGAAGCGCAGTTGGCGAAACCGGTGGCGGTTCAGCGCAGCCTGCTGCTCGAGGACCCCGCCGCCGAACTGACGGCCCGCGAGGCCCTCGAACGCATCGGCCAGGCCGGTGTCGAACATCAGGGCACGCCACGGATCGGTTATTCGGGCAGCGCCTGGTGGGCGGCCTTCGTCCTCGACGCGCCGGCCGCGGCGCGGCTGAACCTGATCATCGGCGATCCCTTCCTGGATGACATCGAGGTCTGGCTGTACGACCGCGACCAGCTGATCGCACCCTTGTACAGCGGCGACACTCGGCCCTTCCTCGAACGCGGCGAACCCTATCCGCACTTCATGCTCAGCCTGCCGCGCCTGGGACAGGGGCCGCATACGTTGCTGCTGCGGGTGCAGAGCGCGACTTCGATCAGCCTGCCGATGCAACTGGTGGCTGCCGAGCAGGCCAGCCAGCTGATCGCCCGGGGCTGGCTGCAGAGCGGCCTGGTCCAGGGCGTGCTGCTCAGCCTGCTGCTGTTCTACCTGATCAAGTACGGCGCCTTGCGTGAGGCCCGGCTGGCCTATTTCTGCCTCACCGCCCTGAGCGCGGTCATCTACAGTGCCGCGCAGCAAGGCTTGCTCGGCCTGCTGATGCCGTTCTGGCTCGAACTGCCGGTGTTGCTGGTCGATCTCTCCGGACCCGGCATGCTGATCTTCAGCACCCTGTTCATCAGCACCGCGCTGGAACTCAGACTCGGGCGCCTGCGCCTGGTACGCGATGGCCTGATCGCGGCGGTTGCGGCGGTGGCCCTGTGCAGCCTGGTGTTGGGCGCCGATGCCCGGCTCTACCGAATCCTCAACGCGCTGGTGCTGGCCGTCGGCCTGTTTCAGTTGCTGCTGGTGCTGCTGGGCATCCACCAGCGGCGCCCCTATGCCATCGGCTACCTGCTGTGCTGGAGCGCGGCGTTGCTGCTGATGACCCTGGTGCCGGTCGGGCGCATGGGCCTGATCGCCCTGCCGCCCGGATTCCAGTATTTCAGCGCCTACCTGCCGGCGATCAGCATGCTGCTGTTCGGTGCCCTGCTCGGCAAGCAACTCGAGCAGGTGCGCGAGGCCCTGGTCAGCAGCCAGGCCCAGGCCATCGATCACCTGGAGCGCTACCAGGCACTTTTTCGCAGCGCCAGCGAGGGCATCTTTCGCTGCAGTCGTGACGGTCAGTTGCTCGAGGCCAACCCCAGCCTGGCGCGCTTTCTCAAGGCCGGCGAGGGCCCCCAGGCGCTGGCGGGAACCGCCATCGGGCGCTTGCTCGGCTTCGATCAATGGCAGCATCTGGTCGGCCAGCTCAGTCCCCAGCAGAGCAGCCAGAGCCTGGAATGCCGGCTGCATGACCTCGATGGCCAGCCGCACTGGGTGCATCTGTCCCTGCACCTGCGTCCGGCCCAGGACTGCATCGAGGGCATAGTGGTCGACCTGACCGAAAGGCGGGCCCTGGAGCAGCGCCTCAAGCACCTGGCCGCGCACGATTCGCTGACCGGCCTGCTCAACCGGCGCGAACTGGAGCGTCTGCTCAAGGGCAGCCTCAGCGGTGAGGGCGCGCGCCGCTTCAGCCACCTGCTGTGCCTGGATCTGGATCAGTTCAAGCAGGTCAATGATCTTTGCGGCCACTCGGCGGGCGACCAGTTGTTGCGCCAGCTGGCGGTGCACCTGCTGAAGAACCTGCCGCCGCGGGCCGAGCTGGCGCGCCTCGGCGGCGACGAGTTTGCCGTGCTGCTGGAACAGGCCGATGCCGCCACGGCCGAGGCTCACGCCGAGCGCCTGCGCGATGCGGTCGAGCGCTTCGTGTTCACCTGGCAGGGCCGGGCCTTCCGGGTCTGCGCGAGCATCGGCCTGCTGGCCCTGGAGGCGTCGATCGGTGACTGGGAGACGGCGCTGAGCTGGGCCGACAGCGCCAGCCAACAGGCCAAGCACCAGGGGCGCAACCGGGTGCAGCTGTTCAATCCGGAGGATGGCGCCCTGCTCGAGCATCAGCGCCAGCTGCAGTGGCTCACGCGCCTGCGCGAGGGCCTCGAGCACGACCATTTCGAGCTGCACTACCAGGCGGTGATGCCGCTGTGCAGTGCCTCCGCCGGGCTGCATTACGAGGTGCTGCTGCGCTACCGCGATCCGGCCAGCGGCGAGCTGATCGCCCCGGGACGCTTTCTTCCGGCGGCCGAACGCTACGGGCTGCTGGGTGCCATCGACTGCTGGGTGATCCGCGCTTTGCTGCAATGGCTGGCCGACAACCCCGAACACCTGGCGCAGCTGGTCCAGGTCAATCTCAACCTCAGCGCCAGCTCGCTGCAGGACGAGCAGATCCACCGGCTGCTGCAGGACGAGCTGCGCCGCCACGGGCTGCCGCCGGCCAAGCTGTGCATCGAGATCACCGAGATGGTCGCCCTGGGCGAGCTCGGCGTCTCGGCCCAGTGGCTGCGGCAGCTGCGCGAGCAGGGCCTGAAGGTGGCGCTGGACGACTTCGGCAGCGGCTTTGCGTCCTACGCCTACCTGCGCCACCTGCCGCTGGACTTCCTGAAGATCGACGGCAGCTTCGTCCGCGGCCTGGAGGCCGACCCGATCAACCAGGCGATGGTCCGTTCGATGCAGCAGATCGCCCGCCAGCTGGGGTTGCGCACCGTGGCCGAATTCGTCGAGAGCCAGGCCACCCTGGACTGCCTGCGCAGCCTGGAAATCGACTATGCCCAGGGGTATCTGATCGGCCGCCCGCAACCGCTGGCCGAGTTGGCCGACCAGGCCCTGGGCGATGTGCAGCCGGTTGCGGACGCGGCTGCGCATCGCGGCCAGTAGCACTGGGCGGCAACAGTTTCCGCGACTCGTGAAGCCGTTCTGGTTTTTCCAGGAGCAGACGCTGGATGCTCGGCGAGTGCCCTGCGCGGGTCCGAAGA
>JBFHKK010000190.1:0-5766 GCA_041595475.1 Pseudomonas sp.
CGCTGCTCGGGGGTGAGCTGCGGGCTGGGGGCGATCTCGATGAGCTTCTGGTTGCGCCGCTGGATCGAGCAGTCGCGCTCGAACAGGTGCACGGTGTTGCCGAAGCTGTCGGCGAGGATCTGCGCCTCGATGTGCTTGGGGTTGACGATGCACTTTTCCAGGAAGACTTCCGCCGAGCCGAAGGCCTTGGTGGCCTCGGAGATCACCCGCGGCCAGGCCTGCTCCAGCTCGTCCTGCGAATTGCAGCGGCGGATGCCGCGGCCGCCGCCGCCGCTGGTGGCCTTGAGCATCACCGGGTAGCCGATGCGCTCGCCTTCGCGCAGGGCATGGGCGATATCGCTGACATTGCCCTCGGTGCCCGGGGTGACCGGCACGCCGGCCTTGATCATGCTGCGGCGGGCCTCGGTCTTGTCGCCCATGCGGCGGATCACCTCGGCGCTCGGGCCGATGAACTTGATCCCGCGCTCGGCACAGATCTCCGCCAGCTCGGCGTTCTCCGAGAGGAAGCCGTAGCCCGGATGCAGGGCGTCGCAGCCGGTCTCCACCGCCAGGTTGACCAGCTTGCGCGGGTTCAGATAACCGGCCAGGGGGTCGGCGCCGATGCCGTGGGCCTCGTCGGCGCGCTTGACGTGCAGCGCCATGCGGTCGGCATCGGAGTAGATCGCCACCGAGCGGATGCCCATCTCGGCGCAGGCGCGCACGATGCGCACGGCGATCTCGCCGCGGTTGGCAATCAGTATTTTCTTGATCACAAGTGCTGTCCTCGGCCAGTGAGCCAGCCGACCGGGTCACCCGGTCCGCGCCTGAAGGCGACCCGCGTGGAGGGTCGCACCGCCTACCCTACGCCGCGCAGGTGATTAACCAAAATCAATAATTATTTGATTACCCATAAGCCAAACCTTATACATGCGGAACGCCGCGCGCTGAGCGCACCCAAGCCGTGCGCCAGCGGACCGCTCAAGATCGAGGTAGCCAATGCGTAAGTCCCTGATGCGCATGACATTGCGCCAGCTCCAGGTGTTTCGCTCGGTGTGCCAGCAACGCTCCTACAGCCGCGCGGCCGAGGAGATGGCCCTGACCCAGCCGGCAGTCAGCCTGCAGATCCGCCAGCTCGAGGAACTGCTCGGCCAGCCGCTGTTCGACTATGTCGGCAAGAAGCTGCACCTGACCGACGCCGCCGTGGCCCTGCAACAGGCCAGCGCCGACATCTTCGCCCGGCTGGAGAGCCTCGACATGCAGCTGTCCGACCTGCAGGGCTCGCTGCAGGGCCAGCTGAGCCTGGCGGTGGAATCCAGCGCCAAGTACTTCGTGCCGCACCTGTTCGCCGCCTTTCGCCGCGAATATCCCGAGGTCAGCCTGCAGCTGGTGGTGGTCAATCACGCCCAGGCGGTACGGCGCCTGAGCGCCAATCGCGACGACCTGCTGATCATGTCGCTGGTGCCGCCGGACATGGCCCTGGAGTTTCTGCCCTTCCTGAACAACCCGATCATCGCGGTGGCGCCGCCCGAGCATCCGCTGTGCCGGCTGGCGGAGCTCAGCCTGCAGGACCTCACGGCCTGGCCGCTGCTGGTGCGCGAGCCGGGCTCGGGCACGCGGCGGGCCTGCGAGGAGTACTGCCACCAGAAGCGCGCGCACTTCGCCCAGACCCTGGAGCTGGGCTCCCTGGAGGGTCAACGCGAAGGCGTGCTGGCCGGCATCGGCCTGGCCCTGCTGCCGCGCCATGCGGTGCGCCGTGAGCTGCAGCAGGGATCGCTGCGCGAGCTGCCGGTGAGCGAGCTGCCGCTGCTGCGCAGCTGGTGTCTGGTGCATCCGCGCGGCAAGTACCTGTCGCCGGTGGCCCAGGCCTTCTTCGCCTTCGTGCGCAGCCGCCGCAGCCAGGTCAGCGAGCTGGCCGAGCGCTTCGGCGCCCTGGACCCGGCGGACTAATCTTCGGCGGCGCGCAGCGACTTGGGCGACAGGCGCAAACTGCGCAGGCTGCGCTTGACGCTCTTGAGGTGGTTGACCAGGCTCGGCCCGCGGGCCATGGCCACGCCCATGGCGAGCACGTCGATCACCACCAGATGGGCGATGCGCGAGGTCAGCGGGGTGTAGATCTCGGTGTCTTCCTGCACGTCTATGGCCAGATTGACCGTGGCCAACTCGGCCAGCGGGGTCTGGCTCGGGCACAGGGTGATCAGGGTGGCGCCGGTCTCGCGCACCAGGTTGGCGGTGATCAGCAGGTCCTTGGAGCGGCCCGACTGGGAAATACAGATGGCCACGTCGCTGGGCTTGAGGGTCACCGCGCTCATGGCCTGCATGTGCGGGTCGGAATAGGCCGCGGCCGAGAGCAGCAGGCGTAAGAACTTGTGCTGGGCGTCGGCCGCCACCGCGCCGGATGCGCCGAAGCCGTAGAACTCCACGCGCTGGGCCTGGGCGCAGGCGCCGATGGCGCGTTGCAGGGCCTGGGGATCGAGGTGCTCGCGCACCTCCATCAGGGTGTGCAGGGTGGTGTCGAATATCTTCAGGCTGAAGTCGGCGACCGAGTCGTCCTCGTGAATCGCGAACTGGCCGAAGCTGGCGCCGGCGGCCAGGCTCTGCGCCAGCTTCAGCTTGAGGTCCTGGAAGCCGCTGCAGCCGATGGCGCGGCAGAAGCGCACTATGGTCGGCTCGCTAATGCCGACATTGCCGGCCAGCTCGGCCATGGAACTGTGCATCACCGCGGCCGGGTCACCGAGCACGTGATCGGCGACCTTGAGCTCCGACTTGCGGAGCAGGTGGCGCGACTGGGCGATATGCTGCAGCAGATTCACGGCATTGGGCTCGGCTAGCAAGGTAGAAGGATCCGTCGAAGGCCCCGCACGCGAGCGTGCGACTCGGCTATGATCGGGATGCGCTGGGTTGTAGTGAGCGTGTAGTTATACTACATGGCCACAGGCCCCGCACGGGTAAACCGAGCAGGAGTCGTCGTCTTGAGCATTCCCTGTGACATCCTGGTGTTTGGCGGGACCGGCGATTTGGCCCTGCACAAGCTGCTACCGGCCCTCTATCACCTGGATCGCGGCGGGCGCCTGCACGCCGAGGTACGGATCCTCGCCCTGGCTCGCGGCACCCAGAGCCGCACCGCCTACCAGGCGCTGGCCGAGCGGCGCTGCCGGGCCCAGGTGGCCCGCGCCGACTTCGACAGCGAGACCTGGCAGCGCTTCGCCGCACGCCTGGACTATTTCGCCATGGACGCCAGCCAGAGCGCCGACTTCGGCCGCCTGGCCAAGCACCTGGGATCGAGCGAGGGGCGCGTCCAGGTGCACTACCTGGCCACCGCGCCGGACCTGTTCGAGGACATCGCCAGCCATCTGAATACGGCCGGCCTGGCCGGCCCCCGCTCGCGCATCGTGCTGGAAAAGCCGATCGGCCATTCGCTGGACTCGGCGCTGGAAATCAATGAATCGATCGGCGCCGTGTTCCCCGAGTCGCGCATCTACCGGATCGATCACTACCTGGGCAAGGAAACGGTGCAGAACCTCATGGCGCTGCGCTTCGCCAACGCGCTGTTCGAGCCGATCTGGCGCTCCGGGCATATCGACCACGTGCAGATCACCGTCGCCGAAACCCTCGGCGTGGAGAACCGCGGCGGCTACTACGACCACGCCGGCGCCATGCGCGACATGCTGCAGAACCACCTGCTGCAGCTGCTCTGCCTGGTAGCGATGGAGGCGCCGGTGCGTTTCGATGCCAAGCACATCCGCGGCGAGAAGGTGAAGGTGCTCGAGGCGCTGAAGCCGATCACCGGCAACGACGTGCTGGACAAGACTGTGCGCGGCCAATACGGCGCCGGCCGCATCGGTGGCCACGACGTGCAGGCCTACTACTTCGAGCCGAACATCGACAACGACAGCGACACCGAAACCTTCGTCGCGGTGAAGGCCGAGATCGACAACTGGCGCTGGGCCGGCGTGCCCTTCTACCTGCGCACCGGCAAGCGCATGGCGCGCAAGCGCTCGGAGATCATCATCACCTTCAAGCAGGTGCCGCACCTGCTGTTCAGCAAGGGTGAAGTAAACCGCCTGGTGATCAGCCTGCAGCCGGAAGAAAGCATCAGCCTGCAGCTGATGGCCAAGGCACCCGGCAAGGGCATGCAGCTGGAACCGGTGGAGCTGGATCTGAACTTGGCGCACGCCTTCAGCAGCACCCGTCGCTGGGAAGCCTACGAGCGGCTGCTGCTGGATGTGATCGAAGGCGACTCCACGCTGTTCATGCGCCGTGACGAGGTCGAGGCGGCCTGGAACTGGGTCGATCCGATCCTGCGCGGCTGGCACAGCTACTACCGCAAGCCGCGCCCCTATCCGGCCGGCGAGGACGGCCCAGAACAGGCCCATCAATTCATCGAACGCCAGGGTCATCGCTGGTGGCAATGAAGTTGTCTGGCACAACTTCCGACAACTTCGCCACAGCCCCCGCATAACGCGAGATAGAGCGGATCGGCAGACTTTCTGAAATCATCGATCGCGGCCACCACAACTACGCCGAGCAACTAGCTCGGCCGTGGCCATATCGCGCCGACATACAGACGTCACATCAGCGGAATATCATCGGTAGTTCACGCCGCCATTTAGTGCTATTTCCGCGTCGATTCTCAGCCTGATTCTTCCCTGCACACTTATCCGCAGCACGCCATGCCCAACAGCGCGTGCATAGCGAACGGCTCGGGCATCGATCAACCACAGCAAACCTACTATTCACGCCGCTTGCAGCTACGCCATGGTCACCCAGGGCGAACTTCTGCGCATCACCGCCATCGAACTTCTCGCGGCACTCCCGAAACTTCCCCGTAACTATCAGCCTTCACCGCCAGTCTGGCGAAATGAAACAGACTGAAACATCCACGGCGCAATCGCCGTAATTACGCGGGATCGAGCGATATATTGAGCGCTCTTAACTTCGCATATTCAGAAGTTCGGGTTGAGAAACTTCTCCGGATATGCCTACCCTAAAAAGGAATTCAATCAACAACCCCAAAGGCATTGTTTTGAGTTTCCCTACCGTAGTGCTCCGTCGCCCAACCGACGGCGACGGTTACAACCTGCATCAGCTGGTGGCGCGCTGCCAGCCCCTCGATACCAATTCGGTCTACTGCAACCTGCTGCAGTGCTCCGATTTCGCCGACACCGCCATCGCCGCAGAGAACGCCCAGGGCGAACTGGTTGGTTTCATCTCGGGTTACCGCCCCCCTGCCCGCCCGGACACCCTGTTCGTCTGGCAGGTCGCCGTCGATAGTTCGATGCGCGGTCAGGGCCTGGCCCTGCGCATGCTGCTGGCGCTGACGGCCCGTGTGGCCCGTGAGCACGACGTGCGCTTCATGGAAACCACCATTTCCCCGGACAACGCGGCGTCGCAGGCACTGTTCAAGCGGGCATTCGACCGGCTGGGTGCCGACTGCACCACGCGCACGCTGTTTTCCCGCGCTGCGCACTTTGGCGGTCAGCACGAGGACGAGGTGCTCTACCGCGCCGGCCCGTTCACCGTTTCCCATCTAGAAGAAGAGCTCAAGGAGCACGCATGAACACCTTTGAACTGAACGAATCCCAGGTTCGCAGCTACTGCCGTTCCTTCCCCGTGGTCTTCAATCAGGCGCTCGGCGCCGAGCTGATCACCCAGGACGGCACGCACTACATCGATTTCCTCGCCGGCGCCGGCACGCTCAACTACGGGCATAACCACCCGGTGCTCAAGCAGGCGCTGCTCGACTACATCGAGCACGACGGCATCACCCACGGCCTGGACATGTACACC
>JBFHKK010000191.1:0-5723 GCA_041595475.1 Pseudomonas sp.
CGCGCCGAACTGCAGGGTCAGCTGCGCTTCGACCGCGCCCTCAAGCGCTATCAGCTGGAGGCGGCGCGGCTTTCCGGCGAGGCCTCGGGCGAGCCCTTCGATGGCCAGACCCTGACCTATGCGGCCCAGGGCGAGCTGCTGGTCGACCTCGCGGCCCAGGTCGCCGAATGGAAGAGCCTGAAGCTTTCCGCCAACCAGCTGCGGGCCCTCGGCGAGCTCAAGGTGCGCGACCTGGAGAAGGCGCCGAAACTGGCCGGCGGCCTGTCCATCGCGCCCTTCAACCTGCGCGAGTTTCTCGCCAGCATCGGCCAGACCCTGCCGCCGATGAGCGATGCCAAGGCGCTCGGTCAGCTCGAACTGGTCACCCGCCTCAGCGGCACACTGAACAGCCTGAGCCTCGACGAACTGGATCTGAAGGTCGACGACAGTCGCTTCACCGGCCAAGTGGCCGTCGCCGACCTGGCCAAGCAGGCGCTGCGGATTCAGCTCAAGGGCGACCGCCTGAATCTCGACCGCTACCTGCCGCCGCCCGGCGAGGAAGCCGGCACGGCGCGCCAGGCCGAAGTCAAGGACAGCGTCGCCCGCGCCGGCCAGAGCGGCACCACGCCGCTGCCCGATGCGCCGACCCAGCAGGCCTGGAGCCGCGCCGCGGTATTGCCGATCGACCAGTTGCGCAAACTCGACCTCAAACTCTCGCTCAGCCTCGAGCAGCTGACCCTGAAAACCCGCGAGATAGGCGACTTCACCCTCAAGGCCGGCGGCCGCGCCGGCCTGCTGACCCTGGAGGCGCTGCGTGGCAAGCTCGGCAGCGGCAACTTCGAGACTTCCGGCAGCCTCGACGTGCGCCCGGCCGCCCCGCTGCTCAGCCTGCAACCAAAACTGCAGCGCATCGACCTCGAACCCTTCCTCAAGAGCAAGCAGCAGCCGGCGCCGCTCAAGGGCCTGCTCGACGCCCAGGCCACGCTCGCAACCCGCGGCAACAGCGAGAAAGCCTGGATCGAGAACCTCGATGGCCAGGCCAGCTTCTCCCTCGATCAGGGCGTGCTGGTCGACGCCAACCTCGAGCAGCAGCTCTGCCGCGGCATCGCCACGCTCAATCGCAAGGTCATGAGCAGCGAACCCCGGGCCAAGGACACCCCGCTCGAATCCCTCAAGGGCAGCCTCAGCATTCGCAACGGCGTGGCCCATAACCCCGATCTCAAGGCCCGGGTTCCGGGGCTGGCCATCGGCGGCAAGGGCGATCTGGACCTGCGCGTGCTGGGGCTCGACTACCGCGTCGGCGTGACCATTCAGGGCGACCAGGGCGAGATGCCCGACCCGGCCTGCCAGGTCAACGAGCGCTATGTCGGCATCGAGTGGCCGCTGCGCTGCCGCGGCCCGCTCGAGCTGGGCGCCAAGGCCTGCCGCCTGGATCAGGACGGCCTGGGCAAGATCGCCGCCCGGGTGGCCGGCAGCAAGCTGACCGAGAAGCTCGAGGAAAAGCTCGGCGACAAGGTCAGCCCGGAACTCAAGGACGCGCTCAAGGGCCTGTTCAACCGATGACGCCGCAGCAGTTCGCCGCCCGCGTGCTGGCCTGGTACGACCAGCACGGGCGCAAGGACCTGCCCTGGCAAAGGGACATCAGCCCCTACCGGGTCTGGGTCTCGGAAATCATGCTGCAGCAGACCCAGGTCGCCACGGTGCTTGGCTACTTCGACCGCTTCATGGCCGCCCTGCCCAGCGTGCAGGCGCTGGCCGAGGCGGCGGAAGACGAGGTGCTGCACCTGTGGACGGGCCTGGGCTACTACAGCCGCGCGCGCAACCTGCACAAATGCGCGCGCATCCTCATGGCCGAGCATGGCGGCGAGTTTCCCCGCGACCTCGAGACACTGACCGCCCTGCCCGGCATCGGCCGCTCCACCGCCGGCGCCATCGCCAGCCTGAGCATGGGCCTGCGCGCGCCCATTCTCGACGGCAACGTCAAGCGCGTGCTGGCCCGCTACCAGGCCCAGCAGGGCTACCCCGGCGAAGCCAGGGTAGCCAAGCAGCTGTGGCTGCTGGCCGAGCAGCTCACGCCCCAGGCGCGCGTCAACCACTACACCCAGGCGATGATGGATTTGGGCGCCACCCTCTGCACCCGCAGCAAGCCGAACTGCCCGGACTGCCCCCTGCAGGACGGCTGCCAGGCGCGCCTGCTCGGCTTGCAGAGCCAATACCCGATGCCCAAACCACGCCGGGCGCTGCCGCAACGCCGCACCCTGATGCCGCTGCTGGCCAACGAGGCCGGCGAAGTCCTGCTCTACCGGCGCCCCGCCAGCGGCCTCTGGGGCGGTCTCTGGAGCCTGCCGGAGCTCGATGCCGCGGAGGCGCTGGACAGCCTGGCCGGGCGTCATGGCCTGCAGCTGGGCGAGCGCCGCGAGCTGACCGGCCTGACCCACACCTTCAGCCACTTCCAGCTGCGCATCGAGCCCTGGCTGATCCGCGCCGAGCGCAGCGCAGACGCCGTGGCCGAGGCCGACTGGCTCTGGTATAACCTCGCCACCCCGCCGCGCCTGGGGCTCGCCGCCCCGGTGAAAAAGCTGCTCGAACGCGCGGCCGATGCCCTGAATGCAGGAGAGTTGCCATGACCCGCACCGTGATGTGCCGCAAGTACAAGCAGGAACTGCCCGGCCTGGATCGTCCGCCCTACCCCGGCGCCAAGGGCGAAGACATCTTCAACAACGTCTCCAAACAGGCCTGGGACGAATGGCAGAAGCACCAGACCCTGCTGATCAACGAACGCCGCCTGAACATGATGAACGCCGAAGACCGCAAGTTCCTGCAGACCGAGATGGACAAGTTCCTCTCCGGCGAGGAATACGCCCAGGCGGAAGGCTATGTGCCGCCCAGCGAATGAGGGCTCGAACGTAAGCGCCCGTCCTAGCTAAATATTTCTCCGGGACTCGCTTGACAGTCATCCGCCAAATCCGTCTAATAGCGCCCCGTTGCCCAGGTAGCTCAGTTGGTAGAGCAGGGGATTGAAAATCCCCGTGTCGGCGGTTCGATTCCGTCCCTGGGCACCACTCATACTTTTCGAGTGGTGCCAAAACCACCCGAAAGCCCCCAAGAAACCCGCCCAGTGCGGGTTTTTTGTTGCCTGTGATTCCCCAAAAGAACCATGCACGCCCGAAAAAATGTGAGTAGATCCGGTTCGGTCTAAAAATCTACTCACACAGCCGAGCGCAACGCCCGACTGACGAGGCCTCCAAGGAGCTAGCCATGGCTCTCACTGACAGCGCGCGCAAGGCAGCCAATCGCGAAGCTGCCAAAGGTCTCGAACTACGAGACAAAAGCGAGGGCCTCTTCAAGGAATACTTCCCCGAGCTTCCGTTGCAAGCCAAGCAGTAACAGGGCACTTCTATGCCGCCGACAGGCTCGGCGGTTTTTCGCCTGCGCGACAGCCTGCTTTAATGATGCGACACCCTTGGCGCTGCAGGCTCTTTGGCGGCCCGGCCGGCTTGGCGCTGCTTCAAGCGCTATGCTAGCTTGGCGCCTCGCCAGGAAGGCCCAACCATAGCCGGAGCGCATCCGTACAAGAAGAGGACCCGCCATGGCCGAGGCCACGCCCGCGCTGGAAATTCGCAACCTGCACAAGAGCTTCGGCGACCTCGAGGTCATCAAGGGCATTTCCCTGACCGCCCGCGATGGCGACGTGATCTCCATCCTCGGCTCCTCCGGCTCCGGCAAATCGACCTTCCTGCGCTGCATCAACCTGTTGGAAAATCCCAATCAGGGCCAGATCTTCGTCGCCGGCGAAGAGCTCAAGCTCAAGCCCAACCGGGTGGGCGAACTGGTTGCCGCCGACAGCAAGCAGATCAACCGGCTGCGCAGCGAACTGGGTTTCGTCTTCCAGAATTTCAATCTCTGGCCGCACATGAGCGTGCTCGACAACATCATCGAGGCACCGCGCCGTGTCCTGGGCTTGGGCAAGGCCGAAGCCATCGAGCGCGCCGAGGCGCTCTTGGCCAAGGTCGGCATCGGCGACAAGCGCCACGTCTACCCCAACCAGCTCTCCGGCGGCCAGCAGCAGCGCGCGGCCATCGCCCGCACCCTGTGCATGGAGCCCAAGGTGATCCTGTTCGATGAGCCGACCTCGGCCCTCGATCCGGAGATGGTCCAAGAAGTGCTTAGCGTGATCCGCGCGCTGGCCGAGGAAGGGCGCACTATGCTGCTGGTGACCCACGAGATGAATTTCGCCCGCCAGGTGTCCAGCGAGGTGGTGTTCCTCCACCAGGGCTTGGTCGAGGAGCAGGGGCCGCCGGCACAGGTGTTCGACAACCCGCACTCGGCGCGCTGCAAACAGTTCATGTCCAGCAATCACTGAAATGGAGCACCATCCTATGCAGAGCTACAAGAAGATCCTGCTGGCGGCCGTCGCCACCCTGGCTTTCGGCACCAGCGCAGTGGCCGCCGACAAGCTGAAGATCGGCACCGAAGGCGCCTACCCCCCCTTCAACCTGATCGACGCCAGCGGCCAGGTGGTCGGCTTCGATATCGATATCGCCAAGGCCCTGTGCGCCAAGATGCAGGCCGAGTGCGAAATCGTCACCTCCGACTGGGACGGCATCATCCCGGCGCTCAATGCCAAGAAGTTCGACGCCATCGTCGCCTCCATGTCGATCACCGAGGAGCGCCAGCAGGCCGTCGACTTCACCGAGCCCTACTACACCAACAAACTGCAGTTCGTGGCCCCCAAAGGCAGCGACTTCAAGACCGACAAGGCCAGCCTCAAGGGCAAGGTGATCGGCGCCCAGCGCGCGACCATCGCCGGCACCTGGCTGGAAGACAACATGGGCGATGTGGTCGACGTCAAACTGTACGACACCCAGGAAAACGCCTATCTCGACCTGACCTCGGGCCGTCTGGACGGCGTGCTGGCCGACACCTTCGTCAACTGGGAATGGCTCAAGAGCGATGCCGGCAAGGGCTTCGAGTTCAAGGGCGATCCGGTGTTCGACAACGACAAGATCGGCATTGCCGTGCGCAAGGGCGACCCGCTGCGCGAGAAGCTCAATGCCGCGCTGAAGGAAATCGTCGAAGACGGCACCTACAAGAAGATCAACGACAAGTACTTCCCGTTCAGCATTTACTGAGCAGCCTGCTCTGCGTCGCCCCGAGGGGCGGCGCAGGCTTCTGAGCCCCCATGATCCTAGACCTCCACGGATTCGGCCCGGCCCTGGCCGCCGGCACCCTGATGACCATCCAGCTGGCGCTGTCGGCGCTGGCCCTGGGCCTGGTCCTCGGCCTGCTCGGTGCGCTGGCCAAGACCTCGCCACTCAAGCTCCTGCAGTGGCTGGGCGGCACCTACTCGACCATAGTGCGCGGCGTGCCCGAACTGCTCTGGGTGCTGCTGATCTATTTCGGCACCGTCAACCTGATGCGCGAACTGGCCGACCTGCTCGGCATCGAAAGCCTCGAACTCAGCCCCTTCGCCGCCGGCACCATTGCCCTGGGCCTGTGCTTCGGCGCCTACGCTACCGAGGTGTTTCGCGGCGCCATCCTGGCCATCCCCAGGGGTCACCGCGAGGCGGGCCTGGCCTTGGGACTGTCCACTGCGCGAATCTTCTGGCGGCTGATTCTGCCGCAGATGTGGCGCATCGCCCTGCCGGGCCTCGGCAACCTGTTCATGATCCTGATGAAAGACACCGCCCTGGTTTCGGTGATCGGTCTCGAGGAAATCATGCGCCGCTCGCAGATCGCCGTGA
>JBFHKK010000192.1:0-5703 GCA_041595475.1 Pseudomonas sp.
GACGCTGAAGGAGACGTCGCTGACGCCGATCACCGCGTTCTTCTCGGCGAGGATCTTGTCCTTGCTCCAGCCTTCCTTGAGCAGCTCTATGGCTTCCTGTGGGTTCTGGCCGAAGACCTTGTAGAGGTTTTCGACGACGATCTTGGCGGACGGCATTGGGCTGACCCTCTTATTAGAATGCATCGGGTTGATGGCTGGGGGGCGCGCAGCGCCCGGCGCCTCAGGCGGATCGGCGCACCGGCGCATCGCCGGCCACGTAGTAGGGCGCAGTGCTGCGCGGCAGCGGCGCGCGGCCGCGAATCTGGTCGGCGATCTTCTCGGCCAGCATGATGGTCGGGGCGTTGAGGTTGCCGGTGGTGATCAGCGGCATGATCGAGGCGTCGACCACCCGCAGGCCCTCCAGGCCGTGGACCCGGCCCTGGCCGTCGACCACCGCCATCTCGTCCTCGCCCATCTTGCAGGAGCAGGAGGGGTGGAAGGCCGTCTCGGCATGGCGGCGGACGAATTCGTCCAGCTCGGCATCGCTCCGCACCGCCTTGCCCGGGCTGATCTCGCGACCGCGGTAGGGGTCGAGGGCGCTCTGGGCCATGATCTCGCGGGTGATCCGGATGCCGTCGCGGAATTCCTGCCAGTCCTGCTCATGGGACATGTAGTTGAACAGGATGCTCGGGTGCTGGCGCGGGTCGCGCGACTTGAGTCGCACGCGGCCGCGGCTGGGCGAGCGCATCGAACCGACGTGGGCCTGGAAGCCGTGCTCCTTGACCGCGTTGCTACCGTTGTAGTTGATCGCCACCGGGAGGAAGTGGAACTGGATGTTGGGCCAGGCGAACTGGGTCGAGGTGCGGATGAAGCCGCCGGCCTCGAACTGGTTGCTGGCGCCTATGCCCTGGCCGAGGAATAGCCACTCGGCGCCGATCTTCGGCTGGTTCCACCAGTGCAGGGCCGGGTAGAGCGAGACCGGCTGCTTGCAGGCGTACTGCAGGTACATCTCCAGGTGGTCCTGGAGGTTCTCGCCGACCCCGGGCAGATCCAGCACCAGGGGGATGTCCAGCCCGCGCAGCAGGGCGGCCGGGCCGACCCCGGAGCGCTGCAGGATCTGCGGCGAGGCGATGGCGCCGCTGCACAGCAGCACCTCGCGGCGGGCCTGCACCCTGACCGGCTCGCTGCTGTTGCCGTGCAGGTAGGCGACGCCGACGGCGCGCTTGCCACTGAACAGGATGCGGTCGGTCAGGGCGTGGGTGACGATGCTCAGGTTCGGTCGGCCACGGGCCTGATCCAGATAGCCGCGGGCGGTGCTGGCGCGACGGCCCTTGGGGGTCACGGTGCGGTCCATGGGGCCGAAGCCTTCCTGCCGGTAGCCGTTGAGGTCGTCGGTGCGCGGATAGCCGGCCTGCTCGCCGGCCTCCATCATGGCCTGGAACAGCGGGTTGTTGCCGCTCTTGGGGGTGCTGACGCTGACCGGGCCGTCGCCGCCGTGGTAGGCGTTGGGACCGATGTCGCGGCTCTCGGCCTTGCGGAAGTAGGGCAGGCAGTCCAGGTAGGTCCAGTCCTCCAGGCCCTTGTGCTGCGCCCAGCCGTCGTAGTCCAGGGCGTTGCCGCGGATGTAGCACATGCCGTTGATCAGCGAGGAGCCGCCCAGGCCCTTGCCGCGCCCGCACTCCATGCGCCTGTTGTTCATGTGCGGCTCGGGATCGGTCTCGTAGGCCCAGTTGTAGCGCCGGCCCTGCAGGGGAAAGGCCAGGGCGGCGGGCATCTGGGTGCGGAAATCCAGGCGGTGGTCGGGACCACCGGCTTCCAGCAGCAGCACGCTGACCTCGGCATCCTCGCTCAGGCGGGTGGCCAGCACGTTGCCGGCCGAGCCGGCGCCGATGATGATGTAGTCGAATTCCCGGGTCATGGCGACTCCTGCATGCTGTGCGGCCGGTCGGGCCTGCCGCGCCTCGGCGGGTGAATGAGAGGGGCGGGTTCAGAACACCGAGGCGAATGGCCCCAGTTCCACCTGCACCGACTTGATCTGGCTGTAGTGGGCCAGGGTCTCCAGGCCGTTCTCGCGGCCGACGCCGGATTGCTTGTAGCCGCCCACCGGCATCTCGGCCGGCGATTCGCCCCAGGTATTGATCCAGCAGATGCCGGCCTGCAGCTGGTGGATCACCCGGTGGGCGCGGGTCAGGTCGCGGGTGACGATGCCGGCCGCCAGACCGTAGTCGCTGTCGTTGGCGCGGCGGATCACCTCGTCCTCGTCGTCGTAGATGAGGATGCTCATCACCGGGCCGAAGATTTCCTCGCGGGCGATGGTCATGGCGTCGCTGCAGTCGGTGAACACGGTCGGCGCCACGTAGGCGCCCTGGGCGTAGGCACCGTCGCTGACCCGCTCGCCGCCGATCAGCAGGCGCGCGCCTTGGTCGCGGCCCTGGGCGATGTAGCCGAGCACGCGCTCCATATGGGCGAAGCTGACCAGGGGGCCGAAGTTGGTGCCTTCATCCAGCGGATCGCCCAGGCGAATGCGCTTGACCCGGTCCAGCACCTTGGCCTCGAAGCGCGCCTGCAGCATGCGCGGCACGAACACCCGGGTGCCGTGGGTGCAGACCTGGCCGGAGCTGTAGAAATTCGCCATGACCGCGATATCGGCGGCGCGCTCGAGGTCGGCGTCCTCGAAGATGATCAGCGGTGACTTGCCGCCCAGCTCCATGGTCACTTCCTTGAGGCTGGAGCTCGAGGCGCTGGCCATGACCTGCTTGCCGGTGACGCTGCCGCCGGTGAAGGAAACCTTGGCGATGCGCGGGTGTTCGGTGAGCCACTGGCCGACCTCGGCGCCGGGCCCGCTGAGCACGTTGAACACGCCGGCGGGCAGGCCGGCCTCGCTGTAGATCTCGGCCAGCTTCAGGGCGCTCAGCGGCGTGACCTCGCTGGGCTTGAAGATCATCGCATTGCCGGCGGCCAGGGCCGGGGCGGACTTCCACAAAGCGATCTGGATCGGGTAGTTCCAGGCGCCGATGCCGGCCACCACGCCCAGGGGTTCGCGGCGGGTGTAGACGAAGGAGGACTCGCGCAGGGGGATCTGCGCGCCTTCGAGCGCCGGGACCAGGCCGGCGTAGTACTCGAGCACGTCGGCGCCGGTGACGATGTCGACCGCGCGGGTCTCCGAAAGCGGCTTGCCGGTATCCAGAGTTTCCAGCTCGGCCAGCTCGTCGTTGCGCTCGCGCAGGATCTCCACCGCGCGGCGCAGGATGCGCGAGCGCTGCATGGCGGTCAGCGTCGCCCAGGCTTTCTGGCCCTGTTCGGCGCTGAGCACCGCCTGCTCGACGTCGGCCTGGCTGGCGCACTGCACCAGGGCCAGCACCTCGCCGGTGGCCGGATTGACCGAGTCGAAGGTCTTGCCGCTGCTGGCCGGCACGTAGCGACCGCCGATGTAGAGCTGCTGTTCTGCGAAGCGGGGCATGGGGCAATCCTCTTGTCGGTCATCGGCGGCGGCTTCGGGCGGTTCGGACGCGGCCGTTTGATGGGTTTCAGCCTAAGGGTTTTTTATTGAACGATCAATCAATAAACAGGCTTGGGCGCGACAGAGACGCCCCCAAACACGACATGCACGGGCATTCGGCAAGGGGATGAGGCCGGGGGCGGCCGGCGTTGAGGGGCGTCGATTCAGCTCGCGCTGGAGCGCTCGGCGGGGCTGCGGGCGGGCGCGTCGCCGGCCTTGGCCAGTTGCAGATCCAGGTAGTCGTAGGCCAGTTGGGCGGCCTGACGGGTGTCGAAGGCGGCGCCGGAGAGGGCGCCGCGCAGCCACAGGCCATCGATCAGCGCGGCCAGGCCACGGGCCGCGGCGCGCGCCTGGGACAGCGGCAGGGCGCGGCGGAACTGGCCGCAGAGGTTGGAATACAGGCGCAGATCGTTGATCCGCTGCAGCCGGCGCAGGGCCGGCTGATGCATGCTCGAGGCCCAGAACGCCAGCCAGGTCTTCATCGCCGGCGCGTTGACCTGGCTGGCGTCGAAGTTGCTGTCGATGATGGCCTGCAGGTGCGCGCGCGGGCTGTCGTCCTGCAGGGCGGCGCGGCGCGCCCGTACCGCCTGGCTGAGGGCGCGCATCAGATGGCGCATGGTGGCCTCGAGCAGGCCGTTCTTGTCCTGGAAGTAGTGGCTGATGATGCCGTTGGAGACGCCGGCCAGGCGGGCGATATAGGCGATGCTCGCATCGCTCATGCCGACCTCGTCCACGGCCTGGAGGGTGGCCGCGATCAGCTGCGAACGGCGGATCGGCTGCATTCCCACCTTGGGCATCGAATTTCTCCAGCGTCAGGGGCTGTACTTGGTGCACGCAGTCTAGGCCTGAGGTCGTGGGAGGATCAATGAGGCAGGTGGCGCGCGGGCTGGCCAGCCAGCAACGAAAAGCGGGCCGAAGCCCGCTCTTGGCAACAGAGGCTGCTGCGCTTACTGCAACCAGCCGGCGACCCGCTCGGGGTTCTTGGCGACCCAGTCCTTGGCCGCCTGCTCGGGCTTGGTGCCGTCGCTGATGGCCAGCATGACCGCGCCGATTTCCTCGGTGGTCCAGTTGAACTTCTTGAGGAAGGCCACGGCCTCCGGCGCTTTGTCCTTCAGGCTGGGGTGCGCCAGGGTGTCGATGTGCTCGGCGTCGCCATAGACGCCCTTGGGATCCTCGAGGAAGCGCAGGTCCCACTTGGCGAACTTCCAGTGCGGCACCCAGCCGGGCACCACTATGGCCTCGTTCTTCTTGATGGCGCGGGCCAGGGCGGTGGCCATCGCCGGGCCGGAGCTGGCCAGCAGCTTGAAGTCGAGTTCGTAGTCCTTGATCGCCTGCTCGCTGCGTTTCATGATGCCGGCGCCGGCGTCGATGCCGGTGATCTTGCCGCCGTAGGCGTCCTTGGTCTTGTTCAGGTCCTCGATGCTCTTGGCCTCGACGTAATTGGGCACCACCAGGCCGATCTTGGCGTTCTCGTAGTTGGTGCCCAGTATCTCGACCTTGTCCTTGATCTTGTCCAGGTATTCGCCGTGGGTGATCGGCAGCCAGGCGGTCAGGGTGGCGTCGAGGTCGCCGCGGGCCACGCCCTGGAACATGATGGCCGGCTCCAGGGGCGTGAGTTCGACCTCGTAGCCCAGTTTGTTCTGCAGAACTTCGGCGGCGACATGGGTGGTGGCGACGCTGTCGTCCCAGCCGTTGACGAAGCCGATCTTCAGGCTGGGTTTGTCGGCGGCCATGGCGCTGGACATGCCGGCGGCCAGGGCGGCGACGCCGAGGCCTTGGAGGACGAGATTCTTTAGTTTACGCATGGGTGTTTCTCCATCAGGGTGAGGGGCAGTTCGGGTGTTACTGGCTCTTTCTGATTGCGGGTGTTGCAGCGGCCTCCGGGTTGGCTGGCGGCCGCAAGTTCTGCCGGGGCACTGCGCATTGGGCGCCTTCGACGGCGGGCTTAGGAGCGCTGCAGGCGGGCGTTGACCCAGC
Source organism: Pseudomonas sp. (assembly GCA_041595475.1). Lineage (GTDB taxonomy): Bacteria > Pseudomonadota > Gammaproteobacteria > Pseudomonadales > Pseudomonadaceae > Aquipseudomonas. Next base: position 5,456 of record JBFHKK010000192.1, read on the forward strand.
TGAACAGGCTGCCGCGCGGGGCGGTCTGCTTGGTGCCGAAGCTCTCGGTGATGCGGTCGAGGATGATCGCCAGCAGCACCACGGCCATGCCGCTCTCGAAGCCCAGGCCGATATCCAGGCGCTGGATGCTCGCCAGCACGTCGTTGCCCAGGCCGCCGGCGCCGACCATGGAGGCGATGATCACCATCGACAGGGCCATCATGATGGTCTGGTTGACCCCGGCCATGATCGAGGGCATGGCGTTGGGC
>JBFHKK010000193.1:0-5696 GCA_041595475.1 Pseudomonas sp.
GGTTTCTGCCCGGATTGCGGCGAAGAATGCGCCGGCCAGAGGGCCAGCAGGCTGCGCACGAACGGCTGCAGCGCCGGCTGGCGCGCGGCAATCTCCAGCTGCAGCAAGCCTCTGACCGGCTCGCCCTCCTCGATGAACACGCTGCAGAGGTTCTCCCGCTCGGCGGCGATCAGGCACTGCAGCAACAGCTGCTGGCTGCGCTCCTGATAGCCGAGGCGTTGCTGGCTCAAGGCGCTCAACAGATCCAGGCGCAAATGCCGCAAGGCCTGTCCCTCATCCGCCAACAGCGCCCGCAAGCGGCTGATCTCATGCATGGCTTCGGCGTCCTGGCCCTTGGCCTGGAGCAGGCGAACGCGGGAAAGCCCGTGAAACCAGGGTACGGGATTGCTGCTCATGTGCGGGTAGGCTTCGGCCAACTGGCTCCAGTCGAGACTCGCCAGGCGCTGCTCGGCGACTTGTACGGAATCGCCCGCGGATTGCGCGAGGATAAGGGCGATCTGCTCGCTCACGGCCTGGGCAAGGAAACGGCCGATTCGATGGCGCGCCGCCAGGGTCTGGATCAACTGCAGGGTCGCCAGGGCCTCGGCGTGCTTACCCTCAAGGCGCAGGAGTTGGGCAAGACAGATCAGGCCCTGGCCGTAGAGATCGATCGGCTTGATCACGTCGACCGTCCCCAGGGCCCAGCGCAGGCGCTCCTCGAGTCCGCACAGGCGCCCCTGGTGGTAGGCGATCAAGGCGTCGCTGATGGTCGGCAGGGCCCGCGCCCGGGCCCTGTCATGCAGCCAGCGCGCGCAGCGCTGGTGCAACTTGCCGGAGAGCTGCGCGGCCTGCTGCAACTGACCGCGCTGCAGACACAGGAGAACCTCGACATTGGCCAGTTGCATGCCCAGATAGCCGCCCTCGAGAAAGTGATTGCGCTGCTGCGCCAATGCCAGCAGTCGCTCGGCACGCGCCAAGCCGCCCAGCATCAGATTGGCGAAGGCACCCATGATCAGGATCGCCGTTTCGAGAAAAGCGGCGCGCTGGCCCAGCTGTGCCACCACCCCATGAGCCAGGCTCACAGCGTTCTGCAGATCGTCCTTCTGCAAGGCGATGACGGCCTTGACCGCGAGGATCGCCAGACCCTTGTCGTCAAGCGGCTGGTCGGCCCGATGCGGGGCGCCTTGCAGGAGCTCGTCGAGAAGCCGATAGGCCTGGTCCAGCTCGAGCTCGGCGGCTCTATTCCAGACATCGGTCAGCATCAACAGCGGAAACTTTCTGGCGACCTCGTCAGGCACCTGCTGACGCCATTGGTAGATCAGATGCAATTGACCGCGATTGATCAGCTCCAGGCCGCAGCCATCGATCAGGGCCGCCAGCATTTGCGGGTCTTCGGCCAGGCGGGCGTGTTCCAGGGCCAGATGCGGCATATGGTGATTGGCGAACCAGAGGCTGGCCTTGAAATGCAGCTGGCGGAAGCGCTCCGGCTCGCAGGCCTGCAAACGGCTGCGAAGAAAGTCGGCGAACAGATTGTGGAAACGGTACCAGTGGCGCTCTCGATCCAAGGGCAGCAGAAACAGCTGCATGGCTTCAAGCTCCTCGAGCTGTTGCTGGCCATCCGCGCAGCCGCTCAGGGCCGCGACCAGACTGCCGCTGATCTGCTGGGCCACGCAGATGGACAACAGCAACTGCTGGGTGGGCGCCGCGAGCTGCTCGAAGACCGTGCCCATCAAGTAGTCGCCCGGCAGCGCCCGGTTCAGCGCCATGTCGGCCAGGTGCCCGGCGCCCTGTGGATGACCGCGCAGCCAGAGGCTGGCCAGGTGCACACCGGCCATCCAGCCTTCGGTATGCCGATAGAGTTCGGCAAAGTCCGCATCGCTCAGTTGCTGGCCATGACTGGCCAGATAGCGACGGGTTTCGTCCTGGCTCAGGCGCAGCTCCCGCTCACCGATTTCCAGCAACCAGCCCTTGGCCCGCCAGGTCGCCACTTTCAGTGCGGGTAGTGAGCGGCTGCCGAGCGCCAGGAGCAAACCGGCGGGGCAAAAGCGGACCAGGCGATCGAGGCCGGCCAGCAGTTCGGGGCTGTCGATCAGGTGCAGGTCGTCCAGCACCAGCAGCACGGGCTCACGCAGTTGCCCCAGCTCGGCCAGCAGGCCTTCCATGAGTGCTGCCACGGGGACCTCGGCGCTGTTGTGCAGGTAGGCCAGGGCTTCCTCGGCGAAATCGGGCAGCACCGGCGCCAGAGCCTTGATCAACTGGCGCAGGAACAGTGGCGGCTGATGCTGCGCCGCATTGAGCGACAGCCATGCCACCGCCTTGCCCGCTTCCGCCCAGGACTGCGCCAGGGCCGCTAACACCGAGGTCTTGCCAAAACCGGCCGGAGCCGAAACCAGCAGCAGGCGAATAGCGGGCGCAGAATTGAAGGCCGCCTCGATATGCGGCCGCCCCATATAACCGGCGCCCAGCTGAGGCCGCCCGTTTGGGCTGTACGGCCTCGCCGCGACACTTGGAGCCGGCACTTGGTCCATAGGCTCGATCCCGAGTTGATTGTTCTTAGTACGAGCGTGCACAGCATTGGCCGCTGATCATACTAATCAGCCGGGCCATGCCAGGTAAACCCAAAGCACAGCGCTAGGACGAACGGAGGCGGCGTTCTACAATCGCCCCTCGCGATTTCATGAATCTCCGCCGCGCATGTCTACCTGCCTCGTTCATCCCCTGCCCTACCAGGCCGATCCCGCCGTCTATTTCCAGGCCATTCGCCAGGCGCCCGGGGCCGTGCTACTCGATGCCGGTCGCCCTGCCGCCGAGCGCGGTCATTACGACCTGATGAGCGCCTGGCCCCTGGCCGAGTTGAGCGCCAGGCCAGGGGAGCCCGGCGAGGCCTTCCTGCAACGGCTGCGGCAAAGCCTGGATCGGCTCGGGCCGGCCCAGGCTCCCGAAGACTGTCCGCTGCCCTTCGTCGGCGGACTCATGGGCTACCTGGCCTATGACTTCGGGCGGCGCCTGGAGCGGCTCCCCGCGCAGTCGCAGGACGACCTGGGTCTGGCCGACTCGCGCCTGGGCCTCTATGCCTGGGCTCTGGTCAGCGACCATCAGCGGAAACTGACCCACCTGCTGTTCCATCCGGCGCTGGCCGCCACGGAACGCGTGCGAATCTGCGCCCTGTTCGAGCAGGCGCCGGCCGAAACGGGTGGGCGGTTCAGGCTCCAGGAGCCTTTTCGCGCGGACCTGGATGCGCCGAGCTACCGCCGGGCCATCGCCGCCATCCAGCGCTATATCCAGGCCGGCGATTGCTATCAGGTGAATTTCGCCCAGCGCTTTCGCGCCCCCTACCTGGGCGATCCCTGGTGGGCCTACCGGGCCTTGCGCAACGCCTGCCCGACCCCCTTCGCCGGCTATCTGGCGCTGCCGGATAACGGCGCCATCATCAGCCTCTCCCCCGAGCGCTTCCTGCAAGTGCGCGGCGGTCAGGTGGAAACCCGGCCGATCAAGGGCACGCGACCGCGCGCCGCACCGCCGGCACTGGACGCCGAGCAGGCCCAGGACCTGATGAACAGCGCCAAGGATCGGGCGGAGAATTTGATGATCGTCGACCTGCTGCGCAATGATCTGGGCCGCACCTGCCGGATCGGTTCGGTGCGGGTGCCCGAACTCTTCGCCCTGGAGAGCTATCCCAACGTGCATCACCTGGTCAGCGCGGTGACCGGCGAACTGGCCGAGGGCAAGGATGCGCTGGATCTGATCGCCGGCAGTTTTCCCGGCGGTTCCATCACCGGGGCGCCGAAGATTCGCGCCATGCAGATCATCGACGAGCTGGAGCCCACGCGCCGCTCTATCTACTGCGGTTCCCTGCTCTATCTGGATGTGCGCGGCGAGCTGGACAGCTCCATCGCCATCCGCAGCCTGCTGGCCCAGGACGGCCAGATCAGCTGCTGGGGCGGCGGCGGCATAGTCGCCGACTCCGACTGGCACGCCGAGTATCAGGAGTCGATCACCAAGGTCCGGATCCTGCTGGAAACCCTTGAGGGAATGGGCGACTGAACGCGGGCCCGGCGAGGCGAGCCCGCGCCCGCTGAGGCTTCAGAGACTCAAGTTGCGAGTGGAGGCCTTGATGAACTCGCGCTTGAGGTCTTCGTAGCAATGGACCGCCGGGAACTGCGGGAATTCGCGAATCACGTTGTCCGGGGCATGGAAGAGGATGCCGGCGTGGGCCTCGCTGAGCATGGTGGTGTCGTTGTAGGAATCGCCCGCGGCAATGACGCGGTAGTAGAGGCTCTTCAGCGCAATGACCGACTGACGCTTGGGGTCCTTCTGACGCAGCTGATAGTCCACGACGCGATCGGTTTCGTCAGTGATCAGGCGGTGACAAAGCAGCGTCGGGAACCCCAACTGGCGCATCAGCGGCTGCGAGAACTCGTAGAAGGTGTCGGACAGGATCACCACCTGGAAGCGCTCGCGCAGCCAGTCGACGAACTCAGGGGCGCCTTCCAGTGGCTTCAGCGTCGCAATCACCTTCTGGATGTCGGCGAGCTTCAGGCCGTGCTCATCGAGGATGCGCAGGCGCTGCTTCATCAACACGTCGTAGTCGGGAATGTCCCGCGTGGTCGCCCGGAGCGATTCGATTCCGGTGGCCTCGGCAAAGGCGATCCAGATTTCCGGAACCAGCACACCTTCCAGGTCGAGACAGGCTATTTCCACGGGGCCACTCCTCAATGCAGAAAATTGAAGGCGGCACTCTAACGGCAGCTCGCCACCGAAGCAACGCAAGGCTTATACCCGAAGCAGCTGATCAGAGTGCCTAAACGTTATTTAGCGGCATAAACGCCTTTTGCTACCATCCGCGGCCTCAGAGCGCCGAAGCGCCAATGCCATCTATAAGGAAGCCGCCCGATGAGCCCATCTATCGACGTCGCCGCGTTGGCCACTGCCTACGCCGAGAAATCCCCGCAAGACGTTCTAAAGCTCGCCTTCGACCTGTTCGGCGATGATCTGTGGATTTCCTTCAGTGGCGCCGAAGACGTCGTGCTGCTGGACATGGCCTGGAAGCTGAACAAGAACGTCAAGGTGTTCACCCTTGATACCGGGCGACTGCATAGCGAAACCTACCGTTTCATCGAGCAGGTGCGCGATCACTACGGTATTGCCATCGAAATCATGACCCCCGATCCGGCATTGCTGCAGCCACTGGTAAATGAAAAGGGCCTGTTCAGTTTCTATCGTGACGGTCACGGCGAATGCTGTGGAATTCGCAAGATCGAGCCATTGCGACGCAAACTGGCCACCGTCCGCGCCTGGGCTACCGGGCAGCGCCGCGATCAGAGCCCCGGCACACGCAGCCAGGTATCGGTGCTGGAGCTGGATATGGCCTTCTCCACAGCGGATAACGCGCTGTACAAGTTCAACCCGTTGGCGCAGATGACCAGCGAGGAAGTCTGGGGCTACATTCGCATGCTGGAAATCCCCTACAACAGCCTGCATGAACGCGGATTCATCAGCATCGGCTGTGAGCCGTGCACTCGGCCGGTGCTACCGAATCAGCACGAACGCGAAGGCCGTTGGTGGTGGGAAGAAGCCACCCACAAGGAATGCGGGCTGCACGCCGGCAATCTCATCGCCAAGCAATAACGCGGCAAGGCGGCGCGTGTGCCGCCTGCCTCAGCGCACTCTTACCAACAAGTAGACGGGCAGTTCCACGCCCTCGAACAGCTCATCCA
>JBFHKK010000194.1:0-5658 GCA_041595475.1 Pseudomonas sp.
GGTCGTGGCCAGCGGCTGCGAGGCCGGCGGCCATCGGGTGGCCTTCCTGCGCCCGCCCGAAGACGGCCTGATCGGCGGCCTGGCGCTGATCCCCCAGGTGGTGGACGCGGTGCGCATCCCGGTGATCGCCGCCGGCGGCATCGCCGATGGTCGCGGCATCGCCGCCGCGCTGTGCCTGGGCGCCCAGGGCGTGCAGATCGGCACCGCCTTCCTCGCCTGCCGCGAGTCCGGCGCCAGCGAGCTGCACCGCCGGGTGCTGTTCGGCCCGGCGGCCGCCGACACGGCGCTGACCCGCGCCTTCAGCGGGCGCCTGGCCCGCGGCCTGCGCAACCGCCTGCTGGAGGAGTTGGCCGTGCACCAGGCAAGCCTGCCCGGCTACCCGGTCCAGGGCCAGTTCGCCGCGGCGCTCAAGCCGGCAGCTTTGGCCCAGGGCCGCGACGACCTGCTGGCGCTCTGGTGCGGCCAGGCCGCCGCCCTGCTCGAACAGCGCGATGCCGAGTCGCTCTGGAACAGCCTGCTGACCCAGACCGACCGCCTGCTGGGCGACTGATGTCGGCGCGCAGGGGCGCTTCTGTCGAGGCGCAACGGCGTCGTCGCCGGGAAGATGAGCCCCTGCCGTTCTATAGTTGAGGTTCTTATCGACAGAAAAACCCGACAGGCCATGGGGCCCTATATGAGCAAGCGTTATCGCATCGCCGTTCTGGTTGGCAGCCTGCGCAAGGCTTCGATCAACCGCAAACTGGCCATTGCCCTGCAGGGGCTGGCGCCGGATTCGCTGACCCTGGAAATCATCGAAATCGGCGACCTGCCGCTGTACAACGAGGATATCGACGTGGAGCCAGCGCCGCCGGCCTACGCACGCTTTCGCAGTCAGCTTGCGGCAGCCGACGCCCTGCTCTTCGTCACGCCGGAATACAATCGCTCGATTCCCGCACCCATGAAGAACGCCATCGATGTCGGCTCCCGGCCCATGGGCAAGAGTGCCCTGGTCGGCAAGCCCGGGGCGGTGCTCAGCGCTTCGCCCGGAGCGATCGGCGGCTTCGGCGCCAATCAGCACCTGCGCCAGTCGATGGTGTCACTGGACGTGCCCCTCATGCAGCGGCCGGAAGCCTACCTGGGCAATGCCTCGAAGTTCTTCGACGAAGCCGGTGAGCTCAACGATGACGTCAAGGCAGTCCTGCAGAAATTCATCGATGCCTACGCCAAGTGGGTGGCACTGCATCTGAACAGCTAGGCAGTCGAGCAGGGCCGCGGCGCGCCCACGCGGCCATCCAGCCAGCGGCGCTGATCAGGAGATTAGCGGCGCAATCAGCAGGATTCGCCCGCAGCGCCCGCTTGGCGGGTCGTCCCAGGAGGCATTAGCCATGGCTGATCCCGCCGCAGAGGATCGTTTCTGGCAGGACCCCGCTGCAGACCGCCGGCAGGGCGGCGGCTTGCGCGCCGCCCTGGAGCAGCGCGCGCGCTGCGAGCGAGCCATGCAGGGGTTCCAGCTCAAGGGCGCCAATCTGGCCGGCATCGACCTGGTCCACCATGGTCAGCATGGCGGCTTCGTCATGCGCGATGCCGATCTCTATCGCGCCAATCTGCAGGGCGCCCATCTGTTCGCCCTGGATTTGCGCGGCAGCTCGCTGATGAAGGCCGACCTGCGCCACGCCAACCTGCACTGTGCCGATCTGCGCGACTGCAATCTGCTGGGCGTCCGCCTCGACGGCGCGCGCCTGAACAATGTGATCTGGGACCGCCAGGTGTTGCAGGAGCGCCAGGGCCGCCAGTTGCTCGCCAGGGGCGAGGAAGAGGCGGCCAAGGACAGTTTCCTGGAGGCCGAGGAGACCTATAGGAATCTTCGTCTGCACCTGGAAAAATCCGGCCTGTTCGAACAGGCGGGCCAGTTCTTCCACCGCGAGATGGTCATGCGTCGACTGCAGCTGCCACGCTACTCGGGTCGCCGTTTGCTGTCCTGGCTGGTGGATTTGTTCAGCGGCTACGGTGAGAAGCCCCTCAACGTGGTGCTCTTCTCTCTCGGTCTGATCGGCGTCTGCGGGCTGCTGTATTTTCTGGTCGGCGTGCGCCAAGGGGGCGAACTGCTGCAACTGAGCTGGCTGCAAAGCCCGATCAGCAACCTGATGGAGCTGCTCGGCTGCCTCTACTTCAGCGTCGTCACCTTCACCACCCTGGGATACGGCGATATCAGCCCGCAGGGTTGGTCCCGGCCGATCGCGGCGTTCGAAGCCTTCGTCGGCAGCTTCACCATGGCCCTGTTCGTGGTGGTGTTCGTCAAGAAGATGACCCGCTGAAGGCATCGAGGCCTGGCCAGGAGGGTGCTGTCCGAGGGAATAAGGGACTTGCGAACCTTTGCGCTGCAGAAAAAGAAAACCCCGCTGGCGCGGGGCTTCTGCAGACTGCTTGCTGACATCCCTGATCCGCTCGCCTTCCTGGCGGCGATCCTGTTGATTCCCTTTGCGTGCTCTGCGCTTCCTGCGCCTCGTCCATGGGTGACAGCTTAGGTTCCTCGCCCGAGGCGCGACAGTGGCGATCTGCACCAGACGCCGTAGGAAATGGCTTACAGGGCGTGGCGACTTGCCCCGGCGCCCGCTTTGTTTTGTGACACACGTCTTGTTAGACTGCCGACGTCCAATAAAAACAACAGACCCCCGAACAGGGCGGTCAACGGGGCACATCATGCGATCAGCCGTTATTGCTCTGAGCTGTCTAGCAGCCTGTCTAAGTCAGCCGTCCCTGGCCGGCGGCCAAGACAAGATCTCCGATCCGGCAGTCAGCGAGCAGCTGTTCTGGACCCAGCTCTATGGGCAAGGCGGCACTACGCTCTACTGCGGCGATGCCTTCACCGAGCAAGGCAGTCTTCTTACCGCCAGCCCGATCTACAGCGGCAAACAGCTCAAGCGTGCACTGCGCTGCGTCACCGACCGCCAGTGCAGCCTGATGAGTCCGCGCTACTTCAACATGGCCGCCGACCTGCACAACTTATATCCGGCCCTGACGCGGGTCGAACTGGCGCGGCGCAACGCCCAGTTCGGCGAATTGAGCGACGAAGTGCCGAGCAAGTTCGCCGACATCAACTGCGAGATGAAGGCCAGCTTCCAGATGGTCGAGCCACGGGATGAGGCCAAGGGCAATGTGGCCCGGGCGATCTTCTACATGCATGTCGAGTACGAGTTGCCGATCGATGGCCAACTGCAGGTTTACCAGGCCTGGAACCGGATGGACCCACCGGACGCCGAAGAAAAGGCGCGCAACGACAAGATCGAAGCGCTGCAGGGCAACCGCAACCGCTTTATCGACAATCCGGAACTGGCCGAGCAACTGACGGGCAACTGATCGCTCTGGCGCACCCAGTCATCGGCCGGCGCCGTGACGGCCCAGTGAGCAGTACTGGCTGTACAGCAACGCCAGAAGCGTGACGTTCTTGCTCAAGGGGCCGAAGGGATGCAGCCAGAACGCCGGCGCGATCAGCGACAGCAACAGCGTGTAAAGCAGCACCAGCAGCGCCTGCACCCGCAGACAGGCCAGCGGAAAGGCTCCCAGCAGCACCCAGATCGCCAGCAACAGATCCAGCGCGGCCCCACCATAGACGCACAGATGCGCCAGGGCGCCGCCGATGCCGGCCCCGGCCAGCACTTCATAGCCGATTTCCCGCCCCGGACCGACTGATACCAGCGCCGTCGTCGCCCAGACAAACGCCAGCGCAGCGCGCCCGACAGCCAGTGGACTCCAGGCCGCCATCAGAGCACCGACAAGGGCTTGGCGATCATCAGCCAGAGCAGCAGCAGAATGGCCACGAACGCCGGTATGCCCAGGGCCGTCCAGTAGCCCATCAGGCGCCGGAAATCGTCTTTTGCTTGAGACTCCTGGGAACCCTGCGCCACCGCTCTGAGGCGATACTGGATAAGCACCACGGGCACCCAGCAACAGCCGATGAACAGGAACAGTGCCAGCACTGCGAGGAACCAGGGCGATCCATAGGAGTAACCCGAGAGCTGCATCAAGCAGAGCCCGGTTGCGAACTGCAGGACGATCGCCGGCGCGGTAAACAGCCAATCGGCCAGTACCACCAGCCTGGTCGTGCCGGCAATCAACCGGTGATCGCCGGAGCGCGCCGCCTGCCACATGAAGAAGGCGATGCCTGCCCCCGTGCCGATCAAGACGGTGGCGCCCAGCACGTGCAGGTACTTGAGGAGCAGGTACAGGTTCATCGCTGGACTCGCTGGTAGATGCCCAGCCGGCTGGCCTCGGCATCGAATTCGGCCAGGCTGTAGAGGCCCAGGCACGGCATCGCGCCGCGAACGGCGAGTTCGCCGCGCAGCAGCTTGCCGGCCAGAATGATCGCCGACAGGGTGGGAATATAAGGGCCGACGCCATGCTCGGCATAGAGCGTCCAGACCCGCTGGCTCCGCTCGCCCTGAGGGTCGCGACCGCCCAGCGCCACGCGCATCGCGCCTATGTCCGTGCCCAGTGCCGTGAACGGGCGGCGCGCACGCAGCAGGCGTGCGGCCCAACCGCTCCAGCTGCGCACCAGCCGCCAGCGGACCAGGGCCGCCATGGCCAGCATGATGTGGTGCAGCCAGGGCAGCTCCAGGCCGGCCTGGAAGCTGACGCTGCGCACGCCGGGGTAGCGCTGGGCAAAGAGTTCCAGGTCGGGGATGTCGACATTGGCCAGCCAGCGCCGCCCCACACTCCCGCCGAAGTCCAGGCGGCGCGGACTCATCCAGCCGTGTCGCGCGATCCAGCGGCCCTGATAGAGGGTTGCGAAGGGTCGTCCGATATAGGACAGAATGCCCTCCAGCGTCGCTTCGCCTACCTCCGCACGGTTGCCCGGGGCGATGGCCAGATCGATGCTCGCCAGCTCGGCGAACTCATGCCTAAAGTGATCGATGACGGTCGAGGACAGCCCCGGTACCGAACTGGCCCCGCTGACCAGCAGAACGCCCCTGGCAGCTGCCTGAGCATCCAGCGTGCGGATGTCGCAGACATAGCGACGGTCATCGGCCAGGTCGATGTAATGGGTGCCGGCCTGGATGCACGCGGTCGGCACCCGATAGTCTTGGCCCTGGAAGGGGCCACTGGTGTGAATGAGGATATCCGGCGCCAGGGCTGCCAGTTCATCGCCGAAGTTCGGCGCATCGATATCCAGGCGCGCGGGCAGATAGCGGCTGCCGGGCGCGGCCCCCGGCTGTAGTTGCGCGCACAGGGCGGAGGCCCGCTCACGACTTCGGCCAGCGACGATAACCTGCAAATCCTCGTGGGCCTGTCCCAGGCGTTCGGCTATTCGCTTGCCGAAATTGCCGTAACCGCCCAGCACCAGTACTCGCGCCATGGCGCCTCCCTGTCCGATGGTGCAAGCCAAACGAAAAGCCCCGGCAGGTAACCGGGGCTTTGGCCTTGCCGCAATGCCCTTAGAACTGCGACGCCTCGAGCAGGTACAGGCTCTCGCTGCCGGCCTTGACCGAAGCGCTGAGCGAGTGGATGCGCGGCAGCAGGCGGGCGAAGTAGAAGCGCGCGGTGCCCAGCTTGCTGGCGTAGAAGTCGTCCTGCGCCTCCTTGCCCAGGGCCGCACGGGCCATCAGCGCCCACATGTAGGCATAGGCGGTGTAGCCGAACACATGCAGGTACTCCACCGAGGCGGCGCCGATCTCGTTCGGA